>NZ_JBNGGC010000011.1:0-239943 GCF_049974565.1 Streptomyces sp. WG5
CATCGACGCCCTCACCCACGGCGACGTGGGAGTCCGCTCCCTCCAGGAACACGCCGCATTCCTCACCGCGGCCCGCGGCCAGGAGCCGAAGCAGGCCGGAGAGCGGCGCAGGGGCCGGTCGCGTGAGCTCGCGACCGGCCCCTTCGGCTGTTCCGCCGTACCGTCAGCTCGCCTTGGCCGGGCCCGACGTGTCGATGGCCAGGGAGACGGCGAGGGCGCCGAGCACCCCGCCCATCATGTAGCGCTGCACCTTGAGCCAGGAGGGGCGGCGTGAGAGGAAGACGGCGATCGTGCCGGCCGCCAGGACGATGGCGAGGTTGACCGCGACGCTGACCACGATCTGGATCGAGCCGAGGACGAGGCCCTGGAGGAGGACGTGGCCCTCGTCCAGGTTGATGAACTGGGGGATGAGGGAGACGTACATGATGGCGATCTTCGGGTTGAGCAGGTTCG
Organism: Streptomyces sp. WG5; assembly: GCF_049974565.1. Taxonomy (NCBI): domain Bacteria; kingdom Bacillati; phylum Actinomycetota; class Actinomycetes; order Kitasatosporales; family Streptomycetaceae; genus Streptomyces; species Streptomyces sp. WG5. Next base: position 454 of record NZ_JBNGGC010000011.1, read on the forward strand.
TCATCAGCCCCATGGTGAACAGCTTGCGGGGCGAGTCGTGCGGCACGTCCTGCGGGGAGAAGACGGATATGCCGCCCGGCTTCAGGGCGTTCCAGGCGAGGTAGGCGAGGTAGGCGGCACCGGCCAGCTTCAATCCGACGTACAGCTCGGGCACGGCGATGAAGACGACCGACAGGCCCAGGTTCGCGGCGATCAGGTACACCATGAAGCCCAGTGCCACACCGCCGAGGGAGACCATCCCGGCGCGCCTGCCCTGGGTGATGCTGCGGGAGACGAGATAGATCATGTTCGGGCCCGGGGTGAGCACCATGCCGAGGGCCACCACCATCACGCCGAGGATCCCGCTCAGTTCAACCATGAAAACCCCTCATTCGCTGTTGCGTTGCGCCGCCGTTCCCCCCGCGCGCCTCGGCGGCGCTGTCGTCGCGCACGGCCTCGGCGAGGTCGTGCGCGATGTCGTGCAGGAGGTGGCGGGTGAAGAAATCGACGGTGAGCCGCGGGTCGGCCAGGCGCGGATCGTCGCGGTCCCAGTCGTCGGCGGTGAGCGCGGCCAGGCGGTGGGCCAGGGCCTCGGCGGCCCGCCCCAGCTCCTCCGCCACCTGCCGCGGCTCCTCGTCCTGGTAGCGTCGGGCGGAGCCGGGGCAATCCTCGTATGCCTCGCCCTCCGCGGCGGTCGGTGTTCTCGGTGCAATAGGCGAGTGCCTCGTCAGGATTGCATCGAGATGCAGATGGAACAGCAGGCACATGTCCCGGACGTGGCAGCCGCGCTCCAGAGGTGACCAGGAGGGGGTGCCCGCGCGCCGCCTGCTGAGCCTCGGGTCCCGCAGCAGTCGCTGCCAGTCTCCCGCGCACTGCCGTAGCGTGTCGGCGATCGCGTCCTGCCTGATGAGGCCTGAGGTGAAGCCGCAACGACGGCAGTCGGGCGGCGGTGGAGGAGCGTGGCCGAGCGGTGACCGGGATCGTGCCGTCATGTCCACTGAACCAGCACCCCTTCCTGCCCTCGGAGCAATGCCTGGAGCTTATGAGAGAGCAATGCTCGATGCAACCTGTGTATTGCCCTCGGGGCAATGCTGTGGTTGGATGGAGGCAACCTGGACGACGAGGGGAGCGCGCGCCGTGAAGGACTACCGGAGTGTCGCCGACGCGGTGGCCGAGGAGATCAGAGCCGGCGTCCTCCGTTCCGGCGACCGGCTGCCCCCGCAGCGCGAGTTCGCGCGGCAGCACGGCATAGCCAACTCCACCGCCACGCGCGTGTACCAGGAACTGGCCCACCGTGGGCTGACGGTGGGCGAGGTGGGACGCGGCACCTTCGTCCGTGCTGCGTCCGCGCAGCCAGGCGCCTCCGCTCCCGCGCTCACCGAACCCGCCGGCAGCCGGATCGACCTCGAGCTCAACTACCCGGTCGTACCCGAACAGAGCGCACTCCTCGCCCAGGGGCTCAGCGGCCTGCTGCGACCTGACGCCCTCGGACACGCCTTGCGGCCGGTCGGCGCGTCCGGCCTCCCGGCTGCCCAGGAGTCCGCCGCCGACGTCCTCGCCCGCGGCGGCTGGCGCCCCGGCCCGGCCAGGATCCTGTTCGCGGGCAACGGACGGCAGGCCATCTCCGCCGTCATCACCGCCCTGGTCCCACGGGGCGGGCGCCTCGGCGTCGAGGAGCTGACGTACCCCTTCGTCAAGGCCGTCGCCGCCCGGCTCGGCATCACCCTCGTCCCGCTCGCCATGGACGGTGACGGACTCGTCCCGGAGGCCGTCGAGGAGGCCCAGGCCGCCGCCCCGCTGCACGCGGTCTACGTACAGCCGAGGCTGCACAACCCGCTCTCGCTCACCATGCCCACGCAGCGGGTCGAGCGGCTGGCCGACGTACTGCTGCGGCTCGGGGTCCCTGCGGTCGAGGACGCCATCTGGGCCTTCCTGCGCGACGAACTGCCACCGCTCGCCGCGTACGCCCCCGAGCGGACCGTACTGATCGACAGCCTGTCCAAGCGCATCGCCCCCGGTCTGACCCTCGGCTTCGCGGTGGCGCCCGTCGCCCTGTCGAGCGAGATCGCCGCCGCCCTGCGGTCGGGCGGCTGGACCCCCATGCGCTTCGCCCTGGAGGCCGCCCACCGCTGGCAGCAGGACGGCACCGCGAAGAAGCTGGTGGACGCCAAGCAGCGGGAAGCGGCGGTACGGCAGGAGATCGCGGCCCAGCACCTCGCCGGTTTCGCCGTGCAGAGCGATCCACGCTCCTACCACTGCTGGTGGCAGCTGCCCCGCCCGTGGCGCGCGGACACGTTCGTCGCCGCCGCCGCGCGGCACGGCATCGGGGTGGTGCCCGCCGCCGCGTTCACGACCGGAGGCGGCCACGCCCCCAACGCCATCCGGGTCGGACTCGCCTCGCCGCAGCCGGACGTCCTCTCCCAGGCACTCGGCACGCTCGCCGGACTCGCCCGGTCCGCGCCGGAGGACCTCGTCACCGACTGACTCCCGCCCGGGCGGGCACGGCGGGGAGGCCCGGCAGCGGAGGGCACGGGCCGTCGCCGTGGAGGACCTCGCCGTACGCCTCCCTGTACCGCCTCTCGAACTCCGCGAAGGCGGCCCCCTCGTCCGCCGTTCCGCGCAGGACCCCGTCGAGGGCGCGGGCCGCGAGCCCGGCGCCGCAGCAGGCCAGACGTGTCCCACGGGGCGGGAGCGACTCCGACTCCACGGAGCAGGCGGCGTCGCCGACAAGCACCATCCCCGGACGCCACAGCCGGTCGGCGGCGAACGACCGGTGCGGGCGCACCCGGATCTGCCCGTGACGGCCGCCGCGCGCCCGTGTGGCCCCCGCCAGGAAGTCCCTGACCGGCGGACACTCCTCGGCGAAGCCGAACAGCGAGCCCTCGGGATCCTCGTGCACCCGGTCCGCCAGATCCTGCCGCACCACCGCACCGACACGGGCAAGCCCGCAGCCGGCCGGTGCGATCCAGAACCAGCCGCCGCCGAACGGGAAGCGCTGCGGGCCTCTCGCCTGACCGACACCGGCCTCGAAGCAGGCGTACACGGCCAGACCGGACGAGCCGCGGACACCGGCGACATGACGGCGCAGCAGACTGTCACCACCCGAGGCATCCACCACATAGCGGGCCCGCACCGTACGGGCCGGGCCCTCCTCAGGGCGGTGGCGCAGCCCGGTGACCCGCTCGTTCTCGGTGACCACGTTGACGGCGGCACACCGCTCACGCACCTCGACGCCGTCGACGAACCCCGGACACGCATCCCGCTCCAGCAGCAGCACCCGGTGCCCCCGCCCGGCCACGAGGGCCGCCGTGACCAGCCCAGCGGGGCCTCCACCGGCGACAACGACGTCGTACCGCTCACCGGACATACCGCATTTCCCCCAGAGGTCGGTGTGCTGTGAATGTTCTGCTCGCAGGTGAACTTCCGATGTCATCCCGGGGAAACCGCCGGATCCGCTGAAAGAACCCGGACATGCCGAAAGAACTGCGGGAAAGTGCCCCTGGGTACGTGTTGCGTGATGCGGAATTCCTTGATGGCTAAACTACTTCCCCATGGCTGAAGTCAGCCCCCAGGCCGAGTCGTTGCGCGTATCCGTGATAGCCGCGGCAAGTGCGGCGCAGGCGTGGCCGTACCGGACAGTCTGGGACATCGTTGATACCTCGCCGGTGTGAGTAGTTCCACGTTTAGCAATATCTCGCCGTTCGGGCGGCAATGATCAGTCGCGGCCCTGGATCAGGTCGAAAGGCCTGGGCAGGGTTCTGCTCGGCCACGCTGCCCCCCACCTGATCAATCATGCTGACGGGCGGGCGGGGGCGCGAGGGCGGCAGGCGTCGGGATTACGCAACGCGACAACATGTAGGGGGGTATATGTGTCAGGAAAAGGGTATCGAGGACAAAGGCAACGGCCGAACGGGCGTTGACGGATCTTCGCGAGAGGTGTATTTCTGCGCTCAGGGATTGGAGCGATACGGTGAAGCCCTCAATGACGGGACGATATCGGGAGTGGTTCCCGATTGCCTCATCGCTTATGGACTGCTGCGCCCCATGCCGGGTGTGGCCGGATTTTACGTCCCGATCCCCCCGAACGTCGCCGAGGCGGAACTCTGCCGCTCCGTGGTACGAGAAATCGAACAGCACGAGAACACGCTGGCGTCACTGCGGTCCTCCTTCGTGGCCGCGGAAAGCCTCTACCGCAGGGCGCACCGCGACACCGGAGTCCCCATCGAGTCTCTGAGGGGCGCGGATGTGATCAGCCAGTCACTACGGCTGGCCGTCGAGGCCTGCGAGGAGGAACTACTCACGGCACAGCCGGGCGGCGGCCGTTCCCCGGCCCTCCTCGCCGAGGCCCTGCCCCGCGACCTCGCGCTCGTCAGGCGCGGCGTCGGACAGCGGACGCTGTACCAGCACAGCGTCCGCTCGCACCAGCCGACCCTCGCCTACATTGAGCGCGTGACGGCCGAAGGTGCCGAGGTCCGCACCCTGGACGAGATATTCGAACGCGTCATCATCTGTGACCGCGCGGTCGCCTTCATCCCCGGCATCCCGGAGCGCAAGACCGCCGCGCTCGCCGTCCGGCACCCCGGCGCCGTCGCCTTCCTCGTCAAGGTCTTCGATCACACCTGGGAACGCGCCCGGCCGGTTTCCGTCGTCTCCGAACAGCACCGCCCGAATCCGCTGACCGACTCGGTCCGCGCCGCCATGCTCCGCATGGTCGTCACCGGCCACACCGACGAGACGATCGCTGCCCGCCTGGGCGTGAGCTCCCGTACGGTCTCCGCGAACATCAAGAAGGTCGCCGAAGTCCTGGGCAGCCGCAGCCGCGCCGAACTCGGCTACCTCGTCGCCCAACGCCGCTTGCTCGAACAGGAGGAGGAACCGGTGGGCTCCTGATGCCGCCGGGAGCATGCGGCGAGGCTGCCCGTCGGCACCGGCGGCGGAGCACCAGCTCTGGGGCAGGAAGAGAAGGCAACCGCCGCCCCCTCTCATCGACTTTTCGAGCCGGCTGATCGCTGAGTGCTGCCCACGCCCATCGACGCATTGGGGTCCCAGGGCCGGACGGTGCGGGCAGGGCAGGGCAGGGCAGGGCAAGGCGGGGCGGGACGGAAGGACGATCACGGGCTCGTACGGCGAAGGGTTCGGCACGGCGCAACCGTCGAACCTCTGGACTCGGACGGTCCCGGCGCCCGCCTGGTCGCCCGTTCGGTACCGCTGGTGTGTCAGGCCGACGCCTTGGTGGGGGCGAATCCTGTTGTGGCCAGCGTGTCCTGTTCGCTGAGGATGCTCAGTAGCGTCTCGGCCGAGGCCTGCAGGGCCCGGCGGCCCTTGCGGGTGATCGCGATCTGGAAGGCACGGCCGTCGGAGTCCGCCCGGGAACGCTCGACCAGGCCGCGCTCCTCGAGCTGGCCGATCAGCCGCGACACGCGCGGCTGAGAGCGGTCGATGTGGCGGCAGATCTCGGTCAGCGGGGTCCGGCCGCGCCGGGACGCCAACAGGTGGAGAACTTCATAACCGCTGATACACAGCGAATGGCGCAGGCTCAGCTCGTGCTCGATGCGGGCGTTGACCTGTTCGATCGGCCTGACGACCGCCTTCCACTGGCCGAGCGCACTGAACGCGTCCTCCTGCAGCTCCATGGCGACCTCCCTGCGCAACATGCCGGACGAGTACCGGTTGCCAGCGTACCCCGAGAACGTCTTGACCCGGAGCCCCCGATGAGTTCTATGCTCGGGCATGCATTTCCATAACCGGGCATAGAAATCGCTCCGCAGTTCGAGCGTGACGGAAGGGACCTCATGTCAGTGGAACCACAGCAGGAAGCGCCGCCGGCCGAGCCCAGGCAGGACGAACGGTCACTGGACCGGCCCTGGGGGGTCCTGGCGGTGGCGGGCATCGCGCAGATGCTCGTCATGCTCGACTCGACCGTGGTGAACGTGGCACTGCCCTCGATCGGCAGTGACATCCACGCCAGTGCCCAAGCGCTGCAGTGGGCCATCAGCGGGTACGTCCTCACCTACGGGTCACTGCTGCTGCTCGGCGGCCGTCTCGCCGACGTACGCGGACGGCGCGCGATGTTCCTCACCGGCATCGCCCTCTTCACGCTCGCCTCGTGTGCGGCCGGCCTGGCGGGCAACGGAGCCACGCTCGTGGCCTCGCGGATCGCACAAGGAGTGGGCACGGCGGTGCTGTCAGCCGCCGCACTGTCGATCATCGTCGCGACGTACCGGTCCGAACGGCAGATGAAGATCGCACTGACGGTCTGGAGCGGCCTGGGCGTCGTGGGCGCCGCCATCGGCGTCATCGTCGGAGGCGCCATCGTGGAGTACATCTCCTGGCGCTGGGTCTTCCTGATCAACCTGCCGATCGGCATCGCCCTCTCGCTGGCCGCGCTCCGGACCGTCGCTCCCATGGAACGGCGCGCCGACACCCCGGCCCCGTCCCTGCGTCTGCCCACCGCCGTCCTGGTGACGGCCGCGCTGTGCTGCGTCTCCTACGCCTTCATCGACATGCAGCAGGGATTCGGCCAGGCCGCGCCCTGGGTCTTCCTCGTCGTCGGCCTGGCTGTGATGGCCTTCGTCGTCCGCGCCGAGCGTCACGCCGCCGACCCGCTCCTTCCGCTGTTCCTCATGAAGGTCAAGACGTATGCCCTGGCCTGCTTCGGCATGGTGATGGCGGCGACCCTGCTGCTGGGGTCGATCTACCTGGGAAGCAACTACTTCCAGCAGGCCGCCGGCCTGACACCTCTGGAGACCGGCTTCGCCATGCTCCCGCTGTGCCTGGGGTCCTTGGTCTCCGCGTTCGGCATCCCCCGGCTCGCCGGCAGGATCGGCATGCCCAGGATCTACCTGTGCGGCGTCGCGGTGCAGCTGGTGTGCAGCCTTGCACTGGCCGCCATCACCTGGAGCACCACCACGGCGCCCCCGGTCGGCGTGGTCATCGCCGTGCTGGGCCTGTACGGCCTGGGGCTCCCCTCGATGTTCGTGCCGCTGTACACCTTCGGCGCGGCGGAGATCCCCGAGCAGCACAGCGGCACCGGCTCCGGCCTGCTCAACACCTTCAACGAGGCCGGGGCGGGCATCGGGCTCGCCATCGTCGCTCCCATCGCCGCCTACATCGGCACCCACCAGCACGCCACGGGCACCAGCCGGCCCGTCGCCGAAGCCCACGGCATCGGCGCCGCCTGGATCGCGCTGAGCGTCTGCGCCCTCGTTGCGGGCATCATCGCCACCGCGATCGTCCGCGCCGTCCACCCCGCGGCCGCCCGCGGGGTGTAGCCCCATGGCCGACTTCATGGAGCGGGTCAGAAAGCATCTGATCTCGGAGCCCGTCATCTGGCTGGCCACGGTGACGGAGCACCCGGCCGCCCTCGACGTTCCGCCCTGCCCCGACACGTACCGCTCCGGCATCGACTGTTGAGGTGGTCGGAGAGATCCTCACCGGCGACGGTGCCGTGGTTCATGGGAGGGATCTCGTCGACCGGCACGAGGTCCGTGCGGGCCTCGGCCGTCACCTGGCGGACGACATGGGTGACGCCTTCCGTCGACACCACGCTTGCACCCGTCCAAGCCTCCGGTGCAACGCCGCCCAGCCGGCATCGACCATAGGCAGGGCCGAGACGCCGTACCCGGAGGAGAACGAGACACCCCACCGCATGCCCGGACATCACAGAGGCAGGACATCTGAGGGTGGCAGCGCCGCGGAGCGCAGAGGCGCACTATTGCAAGCGTGTGCTTGCAATAGTTAGCGGCTTGGGGCATCGTGGAGGCATGGCATCGCTCAACGTCGGCAATCTCGGTGAGTACCTGCGCGAGCAGCGGCGCACCGCGCAGCTGTCCCTGCGGCAGCTCGCCGATGCGGCGGGCGTGTCCAATCCGTACCTGAGCCAGATCGAGCGCGGGCTGCGCAAGCCGAGCGCGGAGGTGCTCCAGCAGGTCGCCAAGGCGCTGCGGATCTCCGCCGAGACGCTGTACGTGCGCGCCGGGATCCTCGACGCCGAGCGGGACCGGGGCGAGGTGGAGACGCGTGCGGTCGTCCTCGCCGATCCCTCGCTGACCGAGCGGCAGAAGCAGGTGCTGCTCCAGATCTACGAGTCCTTCCGCAAGGAGAACGGCTTCGTGGCCGACGCGGACGACGACGAGGCGCCGGCCCGGGGCAGACCCGGCAGATCCGGCAGTGCCGCGGCGGCGGCCCAGGACGGACCGGCGGACGACACCCTCGACGGCGGTGCCTCCATACCCGGACACCGCCCCCGGACGACCGGCGGCAGTGACGCCGGCCCGCAGCAGACGGCCGGGTGAGCCGGAGCGAGCGACCGGCCGCCCGGGGCGCGGGACCACCACAAACCCTCAGCCGAACGTATTCCCGGAGGACCATCACCATGGCCATCACCGACGACCTGCGCAAGACCTTCAGCGACCCCACCCCGCTCTACTTCGCCGCGGGCACCGCCGACCTGGCCTTCCAGCAGGCCAAGAAGGTGCCGGTGCTGGTGGAGCAGCTGCGCGCCGAGGCGCCCTCCCGTATCGAGGCCGTGCGCAACACCGACCCGAAGGCCGTCCAGGAGAAGGCGACGGCCCGCGTCAAGGAGACGCAGGGGACCCTCCAGGCCAAGGCCAACGAGCTCTTCGGCTCCCTCGACGCCGACTTCAGGAAGCTCGGCGAGACCGCCCAGGACCTCGCGCTGCGCTCGGTCGGCGTCGCCGCCGAGTACGCCGTCAAGGCCCGGGAGACCTACGAGAAGGTCGCCGAGCGCGGCGAGCACGCGGTGCGCACCTGGCGCGGCGAGGCCGCCGAAGGCATCGAGGACCTCGCCGAGGAGGTGGAGGAGCTCGCCGTGGCCGTCGAGCCGTCCAAGCCCGCCACGTCCGAGCCGGTCGAGGTCACGGAGGACAAGCCCGCCGCGGCGAAGAAGGCCCCCGCGCCGCGCAAGGCTCCGGCCAGGAAGACCACGCCCGGCACCGCGAAGAAGACGACGCCGCCCGCCAAGTAACCGGGGCGACGGATACCGGCAGCAGGCACGGGCCGGGCACCCTTGGGGTGTCCGGCCCGTTCTCCGGGTACGGTGACGGCGTAGAGACGATCCGAGTCTGGTGGTGGACGTTGTGCTGATGCAGGGGTTCGCAGGCTTCATGTGGCTGCTGAGCATCGCCCTGATCCTTTTCAGCGGCTTCGCGTTGATCGACGCCGCCATGCGCCGTGAGGACGCCTACCGCGCGGCCGACAAGAAGACCAAGCCGTTCTGGCTGATCATCCTCGGGCTCGCCTTCGTGGTGAACCTGATCTTCAACATCCTGTCGTTCCTGCCGATCATCGGGCTCATCGCGACGATCGTGTACATGGTCGACGTACGGCCCGCGCTGCGCGGCCTGGCGGGCGGCGGCCGCAGCACCCGCCGCGGCTCCAGCAGCGACGGCCCCTACGGCCCGTACAACGGCGGACGCTGAGACGCGCCCTCGGGGGCCGGGAGCGCTGACCTCGTGCGGCTCCGCCGCGAGGGCGCGGCCGGCCGCAGCGGGCCGGTGGCCGTGCCGTGGTCGGCGTAGGGCGGTGATCCGCACGGCGGTCGTCGGTGCGGGGGCGTGCCGGCCGTGCGGATCGTGCACGGCCGTGCGGGGCGTTCCGGATCGTGCGGGGGCCGTTCAGGCCGTGCGGCTCGGCTCGGGTGGATCGAGCCCGTTGAGCCCGCACAGGCCGTCGAGCCCGTTGAGCCCGCACAGGCCGTCGAGCCCGTTCAGCCCGTCCGGTCCAGCAACACCACGGCCACGTCGTCCGCCAGTTCGCCGCCGTTGAGCTCGCGGACCTCGTTGACGGTCGCCCGCAGCAACTGCTCGCCCCGCAGCCCCTCGGAGAGCTGGCGGCGGACCATCTCCACCATGCCGTCCTGGCCGAGCCGCTCGCGGCCACCGCCGACGTGGCCCTCGATCAGGCCGTCGGTGTAGAGCATCAGGCTCCACTCGGCACCCAGCTCCACCTGCATGCGCGGCCAGCGCGCGCCCGGCAGCAGCCCGAGCGCCGGGCCGTTGTTGTCGTAGGGCAGCAGCCGTGCCGGGGTGTCCGGGCCGGCGACCAGGGGCGCCGGGTGCCCGGCCAGGCACAGGCCGGCGCGGCGGCCGTCGGGGGCTATGTCCACGGCGCACAGCGTCGCGAAGATCTCGTCGTCCGAGCGCTCGTGTTCCAGGACCTGCTGGAGCGTGCCCAGCAGCTCGTCGCCGCAGAGCCCCGCCAGGGTCAGCGCGCGCCAGGCGATCCGCAGCTCCACACCGAGGGCCGCCTCGTCCGGGCCGTGCCCGCAGACGTCGCCGATCATGGCGTGCACGGTGCCGTCCGGGGTGCGGACGACGTCGTAGAAGTCACCACCGAGCAGGGCCCGCGAGCGGCCGGGGCGGTAGCGGGCGGCGAAGCGCAGCGGGGAGCCGGCCAGCAGCGGGGTCGGCAGCAGGCCGCGCTCCAGGCGGCGGTTCTCCTGGGCGCGCAGCCGGCCCTCGGCCAGGCGCCGCTCCGCGGAGTCGGAGCGCTTGCGCTCCACGGCGTAGCGGATCGCCCGGCTCAGCAGCCGGCCGTCGAGCTCGTCGCGGAACAGGTAGTCCTGGGCGCCGACCGCCACGGCCTCCGCGCCGCGCTCGGCGTCGCTGGAGGAGGTCAGCGCGAGCACGGCGTGCCGGGGCGCGAGCTCCAGCACGTGCCTGAGCACTGTCAGCTCGTCGTCACCGTGTGCGTCCCCGTTCCCGTTGCCCTCGGCGCTGTTGCGGGCCGGGGCGGGGGCCGGCAGGGCGAGGTCCAGCAGGATGCAGTGGACGTCGTCGGTCAGCAGCCGCTCGGCCTCGGTGAGGTTGCGGGCGGTACGGACGCGGATCGGCTTGCCGGTCTGGTCGAGCAGGTCGGGGACGATCGGCGAGCCGCCGGGATCGTCCTCGATCAGCAGCAGCGTCAGATTGCTGGGGCCGGTGCTCTCGAGCTGGTGCGTGGTCTCGTTCGTGGCCTTCTCGCGCTTCTCCGTGGGGTGCTCTCGCCGGGTGGTGGGGTTCTCGGCCGGGTTCGTCGTCCCGGCCGGGGCCTGTTCCTTGGAAGGGCCGCTGTCCAGGGACGCGGCGGGCGCCTGACCACACTCCACGGCCGGGATCGCCCTCTGCCGCGGTACGGGTACGGGCATCGTCTTGGTTTTCCTTCCCTCCCCCCGAGGGCATGGCGGGGCGAGGGACCTCGACCCACCGACGGGGACCATAGCGGGTGACGGCACCGCGGCGGAATGGTCCAGAACACGTCGGGCGGCCATCGGCCACCGTCATATGCCGCGTTACGTACCGCAGTTGGACACGTCGGCCGGGGCCCGGGGATGACGAACGTCACGCGGGGCGGGGCTCCGGGCGTGGACTGGGTCACGTGGCCCGCTTCACGTGGCCCGCGTCACATCGCCCGCGCCGTGCGCGTGGCCCGTGCCACCCGGTGGGCCGGCCCCGGCGTCGGAGGTCCGGCCCGGCGTCGGAGGTCCGCGGGTGCGCCCGCGCCCAGGGTCACTCCGAGGGCGCCGTGCCCGTGCCCGTGTCTGTGCCCGTGTCCGGGCGCACCACCCCGAGGATCGGCATCGAGCCCGCTCCCGCGATCGTGATCGAGCGACCCGGGCGCGGGGCGTGCACGACGGAGCCGTCGCCGACGTACATGCCCACGTGACTGGCGTCGTCGAAGTAGATGATCAGGTCGCCGGGCCGCATGTCCTCGATGTCGACACGCTCGAGCTGCTTCCACTGCTGCTGCGAGGTACGCGGGATGGCCTGCCCGGCCGACATCCAGGCCTGCGAGGTCAGGCCGGAGCAGTCGTAGGCCTTCGGGCCCTCGGCGCCCCACTGGTACGGCTTTCCGACCTGGGCGGTGGCGTACGCGACGGCCTTTCGGCCCCGCTCCGTCGCCTCGGTGCCGAGGTCCTCGAGGATGCCGGAGCCGAGCCAGGCGGTCTGGGCCCTGGCCTGGGCCTCCCGCTCCAGCCGGGCGAGCCGCTCCTTCTCCTCCTGCTCCAGCTCCGACTCCAGCTTCTCGGCCGCCGCGATCTGCTTCTCGATCTTCTCCTGGGCGGTGGCCTTGGCCTTGCGGTTGGCCTCCAGCTCCTTGAGCTGGACGGAGGCGTCCGCCGTGTAGGCCTTCAGGTCCTCCTGCGCGCGGGTCAGCTCGCCGAGCAGGCCCTTGGTCGCGCGCTGGCCCTGGATCACCCGGTCGGTGCCGTCGAGGAAGTCCTCGGGGTCGTCGCTCAGCACCAGCCTGGCCTCGTCGGGCAGGCCACCGGTGCGGTACTGGGAGCGGGCGGCCGCACCCGCGCGGTCCCTCAGGCCGTCGAGCGTCTCCTGGCCCTGGACGATCTTCTTGGCCAGCTCGACGATCTCGGCCGACTGCTTCCGCGCCTTCTCCTCGGCGGCGTTGTACTCCTCCGTGGCGGAGGCCGCCGTGCGATAGAACTCGTCGAGCCTCTTGCGTACGGCCTCGAGGTCCTTGTCGGAAGTGGCGGCCGGCGCGGAGGCGGTGGAGGAAGCGCCGGGGGCGCGGGGGGACGGCGCGGGCCCGGGGTCCGCGAACGCCGTGCCCGGTGCCGCGAGCACGGTGACCGCGCAGACCACGGTCACGGCAGCGGTCATCAAGCCATGCTTCCCCGTACGCATCCCTTGCCCCCAAGTTGATTAACCGTCAGTAACATAGGACGTCCGGGGGGATCGTGCCATGTCGACGCGGAAAGCGACAGAGGCCGCGCCCGGCTCCGGCTTCCCTCCCCTTTCGCCCCGTCTGCTGCGTCGCCGTACGGCGATTCCTCCGCCGTCCTGCCGTCGCTCCCTCGCCCTCCTGCCGCCGCCCCCTCGCTGTCCCGCGCCGCCCCTCGCACTGTGCCCTGCTGCCCCTCGTCGCTCCCCGCCGCGCGATGAACGCCGCACGAATGCCGCACGAATGCCGCACGGAGACCGCTCCCGGCCCTCGCGCCCCCGCGCCCCCGCCTGCCGTCCTGCCCGTCGGTTCACGTGCGCGGCGCCAACGCCTCCCACCGCACCGTCACTTCACCCTGCCGCCAGCGCACCGGCCCGTCCGTCACCGGCCAGTCGGCGGTCAGGTCCCGCACCGCACGCATCCAGCGCTGACGGGCGCCGTAGGAGGCGTAGGGCGCGGCGGCGGCCCAGGCGCGGTCGAAGTCGCGCAGGAAGGCGTGCACCGGCTCGCCGGGGACATTGCGGTGGATGAGCGCCTTCGGGAGCCGTTCCGCCAGGTCGGAGGGGCGGTCGAGGGAGCCCAGCCGGGTCGCGAAGGTGACCGTGCGCGGCCCCTCGGGCCCGAGCGCCACCCACACGTGCCGGCGCCCGATCTCGTCGCAGGTCCCCTCGACCAGGAGCCCGCCGCCGGAGTGCTCCGACGCGGGCGCGAGCCGCGCGCACAGCCGCCGCCAGACCGCGGCGACCTCGTCCTCGTGGTACTGGCGCAGCACGTTCGCCGCCCGGATGAGGGAGGGCCGGCGGGAGCCGGGGGAGAGGGGGACCTCGAAGCCGCCGTGGCGGAAGACGAGCCCCGCGCGCGCGTACGGCTCGGCCGCCGCCACCCGCGCGGGGTCGATCTCGACGCCCACCACGCGCGCGTGCGGCGCGACCGTACGCAGACGGTGCAGCAGCTCGACGGCGGTCCAGGGGGCCGCGCCGTAGCCGAGGTCGACGGCGACGGGATCGGCGGCGCGGCGCAGCTCGGCACCGTGCGTGGCCGCGATCCAGCGGTCCATGCGGCGCAGCCGGTTCGGATTCGTCGTCCCGCGCGTGACCGTGCCCACGACGCGCGTGACCGTGCTCACGACGGGCGTCCCCCGCTCATGGGGGTCCCGCCGCGCGAGCGGAGCCGGGCGTGCGGGAGGGCGGTGGCGCGGGAGGGCATGCGTACGAGGGTATGCGGCCGGGGCCACTCCCATCGGAGCGGCCGGGGCCACTTCCGTCGGAGCGTCTCCCGGTTCCTCCCCCTCTGGACGCCATCCCGCTTCGAACGGTTGAGCGATCAGCGGTAATGATTCGGCAAAGGCCGGGAAACCGGAAATGGAGCACCGCCATCCGGTGTTCGCACCCCTTGGAGGGCGGCGCGTGCTCTCCGCACGGCATGCCCGCAGCGAGGAGGAACGGCTCGTGAGCCAGTACGTCAGCAGGCTCGGGCGTCGCTCACCGGCGGCCTCCCCGCGGCTCCGGCTGCTGCGCAGGCCCCGCCGCGTCGCCATGCTCTCCGTACACACGTCACCGCTCCACCAGCCGGGCACCGGCGACGCCGGCGGCATGAACGTCTACATCGTCGAACTCGCGCAGCGCCTCGCCGCGATCAACATCGAGGTCGAGATCTTCACGCGCGCGACCACCGCCACGCTCCCGCCCACCGTCGAGCTGGCGCCCGGCGTCCTCGTCCGCCACGTCGACGCCGGACCGTACGAGGGCCTGGCCAAGGAGGAGCTGCCGGCCCAGCTGTGCGCCTTCACCCACGGCGTGATGCAGGCCTGGGCCGGCCACCGCCCCGGCTACTACGACCTGGTCCACTCCCACTACTGGCTCTCCGGCCACGTCGGCTGGCTCGCCGCCCAGCGCTGGGGCGCCCCTCTGGTGCACGCCATGCACACCATGGCCAAGGTCAAGAACGCCAACCTCGCGGAGGGCGACACCCCCGAGCCGGCCGCCCGCGTCATCGGCGAGACGCAGATCGTCGCCGCCTCCGACCGTCTGATCGCCAACACGGCGGAGGAGGCCGACGAACTCGTCCGCCACTACGCCGCGGACCCGGCCAAGGTCGCCGTCGTCCACCCCGGCGTGAACCTCGAACGGTTCCGCCCCTTCCCCAAGGGCTCCGAACCCGGCCCCGGGGAGACCGCGAACGCCCGCGCCGCCGCCCGTGCCCGCCTCGGCCTGCCGCAGGACGCGCTGATCCCGCTCTTCGCCGGCCGCATCCAGCCGCTCAAGGCTCCCGACGTGCTCCTCCGCGCCGTCGCCGTCCTGCTGGACGAACGCCCCGACCTGCGCTCCCGCATCGTCGTCCCCGTCGTCGGCGGCCCCAGCGGCAGCGGCCTCGCCAAGCCGGAGGGCCTCCAGAAACTCGCCGCGCGGCTCGGCATAGCCGACGTCGTACGGTTCCGCCCGCCCGTCGGGCAGGAACAGCTCGCCGACTGGTTCCGGGCCGCCTCCGTGCTGGTGATGCCGTCCTACAGCGAGTCCTTCGGCCTGGTCGCCATAGAGGCCCAGGCGGCCGGTACGCCGGTCCTCGCCGCCGCGGTCGGCGGCCTCCCGGTCGCCGTGCGCGACGGACACACCGGCCGCCTCGTCGAGGGCCACGACCCCGCCGCGTACGCGCGCGTGCTGCGCGATTTCGCCGACAATCCGGAGCTGACGCCCCGGATGGGCGACGCCGCCGCCCGGCACGCCCAGTCGTTCGGCTGGGACAGCGCCGCCGCCGCGACGGCCGACGCCTACACGGCCGCCATCCACTCCCACCGCCGTCGCGTACGCTCCCACCATGGCTGAGGCGGCACAGAAGACGGCACAGGTGCTCGAGGGGGCGCTCGAGGACGCCGGGCTGGAATGGGAGAGCCCCGAGCCCGGCAACTACGTCGTCAAGCTCCCCGGCACCCGCAAGCTCTCGACCACGGTCTCCCTCCTCCTCGGCCGGCACTCCCTCTCCCTCAACGCGTTCGTCATCCGCCACCCCGACGAGAACGAACCCGCCGTCCACCGCTGGCTGCTGGAGCGCAACCTCAAGCTGTACGGCGTCTGTTACGCCGTCGACCGCCTCGGCGACGTCTACGTCACCGCGAAGCTGCCCCTCGCCGCCGTCACCGCCGACGAGATCGACCGCCTCCTCGGCCAGGTCCTGGAGGCCGCCGACGGCGCCTTCAACACCCTGCTGGAGCTGGGCTTCGCATCCGCCATCCGCAAGGAGTACGAGTGGCGGACCGCGCGCGGGGAGTCGACGCGGAACCTGGAGGCGTTCCAGCACCTGATCGAGCGCGCGGGGGACTGACGTTCCCGCGCGGCGGACCGGCGTCCGACGGGAGCCGGAGGTCCGACGGGAGCCCGGCTCCCCTCAGGCGGCTCCCCTCAGGCGGCTCCCTTCAGGCGGCTCTCCGCAGGCGGCTGTCGCCCCTTCAGTGCCGACCGCTGGTGCGGTAGCGGCCGGGCGTGACGCCCACGAGCCTCTTGAAGTGCCGGGTCAGATGGGCCTGGTCGCAGAAGCCGGTCGCGGTGGCCACGTCAGCCGGGGTGCGCCCGGCGAGCAGCAGCCGCCGGGCCCGGTCGACACGGCGGGACATCAGGTACTGGTGCGGCGCGATGCCGTAGGCGCCGCTGAACGCCCGTACCAGGTGGGCCGGGTGGGCGGGGAGGAGCGTGGCCGCCTCCTCCAGGCCGATGCCGGTGACGACGCGCTCGTCGAGCAGTTCCCGCAGCCGGCGCGCGAGCACGGGGTCGCGGCGTGGGCCGTCCCGCACGTCACGGGGGCGCAGGTGGGTGTGCAGCCGTTCCCCGATCAACGTCAGCCGGCTCTCCGCCTCCAGCTCCTCCCCGGGCAGCGCGAGCGTGGTGTGCAGCTGCCCGACCCGCCGCCGCAGCACCGGGTCCCGCAGGTCGGGGGCGTCGACGGCCGGCCCGATCAGCTCGTCGCCGAGCCGCGAGGCGTCCAGGTACAGGACGCGTTTGCGGAAGCCGTCCGAGGTGGCGGGGGAGCCGTTGTGCGGCACGTGCGGAGGCAGCAGCGACACCGAGTCGTGCGGGGTTCCGTGCTCGTGCCGGTCCAGGTCGTACCGTACGGCCCCGTCGTCGACGATGAGCAGCGTCCACGCCTCGTGGACGTGCATCGGGTAGGCGTACTCGGTGTAGTGGGCGTGGAAGACCTCGACGACGCCCGGGACGCGGGGTCGCCAGGCGGAGACGGTGCGCGTCCGCTGGTCGGCGGCCATGCAAAGAACGTACAAGACCCGCCCGCACGCGGCCCGGCAGTCTCACCGTATGAACACGACGCACGACACGGCTGCCGCGGCCCCCGACGCCCCCGTCCGCTTCGACACCAGGATCGCCGTCCTGCTGCGCGAGGACCTGGAGACCTGGCAGCGCCTCAACGTCACCGCCTTCCTGGTCAGCGGCCTGGGTTCGCAGTTCCCCGAGGTGATCGGGGAGCCGTACGAGGACGCCGACGCGGTCGGCTACCTGCCGATGTTCCGCCAGCCGGTGCTGGTCTTCGAGGGCACCAAGGAGACGCTGGCGAACGCCCACGCGCGCGTGCTGTCCCGCGCCCTGCCCCGCGCCCTGTTCACGTCCGACCTCTTCACCACGGGCAACGACCGTGACAACCGGGCGGCGGTCCGGGCCGTGTCCACGACCGGGCTGGACCTGGTGGGGCTGGCGGTGTACGGCCCGAAGAACGCGGTGGACAAGGTACTGAAGGGGGCGCGGATGCACCCGTGAGCGGTCCTGCGGCCGGCGGTGGCCGTCAGGCGTTGGTGACCTCGGGTGCGGCGGACTCGGGCGCGGCGGACTCGGACGTGCCGGGGACCGTCTTCGAGACCGCGGGCTCCTCCTCCGGCAGCCGTCGCATGAGCGCCCAGTACCCGGCCGCCGCCACCGTCCCGACGACGGCGCACACGCCCCACAGCCACTCGGCGCCCCAGCGGTCGATGACGAACCCGGACATCAGCGGGGCGACGAGGGAGGCGACCGCCCAGGACATCGTGTACATCCCCTGGTACCGCCCGCGCCCGTGCACGGGGGAGAGCCGGACGACGATCCCCGTCTGGGTGGGCGCGTTGACGATCTCGGCCAGCGTCCACACGCACACGGTCAGGGCGAACACGCCGACCGAACCGGCGAAGGCGGTGAGCCCGAAGCCGTACCCGGCCAGCAGCGCCGAGCCGACGAGCAGCAGCCGAGGATCGCGGTGCTCGATGAACCGCGTGACGGGAATCTGGAGCACGACGATCAGCACACCGTTGACGGCGATCGCCATGCCGAAGTCGGCCGGCGTGAACCCCGCCTCGCCCATGGCCACCGGCAGCCCGACGTAGGCCTGCTGGAAGATCAGGGCGATCAGGAAGGACAGCCCGACGACACCCATGTACCGCCCGTCGCGCAGCACGGTCCCGAGCGAGACGGGCGCCGCGTCGCCGGCACCGGTCGCCCCGCCGGCGCCCTCCTTCGGCCGCGACTCGGGCAGCTTCACGAAGACGAGCACCGCGCACACGAGCGTCATCCCGGCCTCGATCAGGAACCCGGCCAGGTAGCTGGCCTCGGCGATGAACCCGGCCGCCATGGAGGAGACCGCGAAGCCGAGGTTGATGGCCCAGTAGTTGAGCGAGAAGGCCCGGACACGGTCCTCGGGCCGCACGATGTCCGCCATCATCGCCTGCACGGCCGGCCGGGAGGCGTTGCTCGCCATACCGACCAGGAAGGCGACGGCCGCGATCGCGACCGGGTCCCGCACGAAGCCGAGCAGTGCGACGGACAGCGCGGTGGAGACCTGCGCGACGAGCAGCGTGGGCCGCCGCCCGAACCGGTCGGCCATCACCCCGCCGCCCAGCGACGACAACACTCCGCCCAGCCCGTGCAGGGCGGCCACCAGACCGGCGTACGAGGCGGAGTAGCCGCGGTCGATGGTCAGGTACAGCGCCATGAAGGTGGCGACGAAGGCGCCGAGCCGGTTGACCAGGGTGCTGGTCCACAGCCACCAGAACTCGCGGGGAAGCCCGGAGACGGACTCCCGCACGGCACGCCTGACACCGGTGACGGACATGGGACCCCCGAGAATGCTGTAAGTGGCTGCTGCGGTAAGCACAACTTACGAAGACGCCGGTGCGGGGGCCACTCGATTAGCACTTCCCGTCAACCGTCCGCGCTTCGGGCGCCCCGCGCGGCCGGTGCGGGGCGTCGATTAGGCTCGGAAGCATGGCCGACGCACCGTACAAGCTGATCCTCCTCCGCCACGGCGAGAGCGAGTGGAACGAGAAGAACCTGTTCACCGGCTGGGTGGACGTCAACCTCACCCCGAAGGGCGAGAAGGAGGCGACGCGCGGCGGCGAGCTGCTCAAGGACGCCGGCCTCCTGCCCGACGTGGTCCACACGTCCGTCCAGAAGCGCGCGATCCGCACGGCCCAGCTCGCGCTGGAGGCCGCCGACCGCCACTGGATCCCCGTCCACCGCCACTGGCGCCTGAACGAGCGCCACTACGGCGCCCTCCAGGGCAAGGACAAGGCCCAGACCCTCGCCGAGTTCGGCGAGGAGCAGTTCATGCTGTGGCGCCGCTCCTACGACACCCCGCCGCCGCCGCTGGACCGCGACGCCGAGTACTCCCAGTTCTCCGACGCCCGCTACGCGATGCTCCCGCCGGAGCTGCGCCCGCAGACGGAGTGCCTGAAGGACGTCGTCGTCCGCATGCTCCCGTACTGGTTCGACGCGATCGTCCCCGACCTCCTCACCGGCCGCACGGTCCTCGTCGCCGCCCACGGCAACAGCCTGCGCGCCCTGGTGAAGCACCTGGACGGCGTCTCCGACGCCGACATCGCGGGCCTGAACATCCCGACCGGCATCCCGCTCTCCTACGAACTGGACGCCGAGTTCAAGCCGCTGAACCCGGGCGGCACCTACCTGGACCCGGACGCGGCGGCCGCCGCGATCGAGGCGGTCAAGAACCAGGGCAAGAAGAAGTAAGCGCCCACGCGTAAGCCCCCTACCTGCGGGTTCTCCGCTAGTAGGGGGCTTTTCGCTGCTGCTGGGCCGTCTCTGGGCCGTCAGCCCGTTGACCGGGCCGTGCTCAGTGTTTCGGGAGGTCCGGCTCCGGCCGTTCTCTCGTCTCCGCCCAGGCTCCCGCGTTGCGCAGGGCCGAGACGGCTGCCGCTGCGTCTTGCTCGGGCACGCCGGCGAGAAGGACGGCGGGAACCTGCGTTGCCAGGACCTTGCTGCGCCAGAGGCTCAGTCCCGTCAGCCGACGCACGACCTGGACGACGTCCATCACGCGGACGCCGGGGTCGGTGAGCACCACGTCGTGGGGCACGTCGTCACACACCAGGAAGGTCCGCCGCGCAGGGGCTGTCCCGGTGGACCGTGATGAGATGGGGTCGTGAGCCGCGCCGCAGAAGAGACCAATCGCCGTATGCTCCGAGCGCGTGACGTGATGGACCGCGACTACGCGCAGCCGCTGGACGTCCCCGCCCTCGCCCGCGTCGCGTATGTCTCACAGGCGCATTTCACGCGTACCTTCCGGGCCACCTTCGGTGAGACACCACACCGCTACCTGCAGCGTCGCCGCGTGGAACGGGCGATGTTCCTGCTCCGGGAGACCGACCGCAGCGTGACAGACATCAGCTTCGAGGTCGGCTTCACCAGCCCGGGCACCTTCAGCCGCACGTTCCGCGACATCGTCGGCCGGTCGCCGCGGACGTACCGCAAGGAAGCGGTCGCCGCGGGCGTGCCGACCTGCTTCACGATGGCGTGGGCCCGACCGTATGCCTGACCGGCCGACAGAGTGCCCTGCCGACTGAGCAGTTTCGGATAAGTTCTCGCCCTGGCTGATCACTAGTGTCAGTGTCATGTTCAACGCCATCACGCAGTCACAGATATACGTCCTCGACCAGGACGAGGCCCTCGACTTCTACGTCGGCAAGCTCGGCCTGGAGATCACCGCAGACGTCGACATGGGGGTCATGCGCTGGCTGACCGTCAGCGTTCCTGGCCACCCCGAGCGACAGATCCTTCTGGAGAAGCCGGGCGCGCCGGCGATGTCGGAGGAGACGGCGGAGCAGGTGCGCGAACTGGTGACCAAGGGAGCCATGGGCGGCTGGCTCATCCTCACCACGGACGACTGCCGCAAGACCTACGAGACGCTGCTCGGCAAGGGGGTGGAGTTCACCGAGGAACCCACCGAGCGTCCGTACGGGATCGACTGCGGTCTGCGCGACCCCTTCGGCAACCGCATCCGCTTCACCCAGCCGAAGGGCTGAGACTCCGACACCTGACTGCACCTTCACCGAGCCCTCGCCCTGCGGTTGCTTCGCGGCGCGGGGGCTTACTGCTGGGCGCGGGCCGACTCGGCCCGGGACGACGCTGCCTCACCTCCAGCCGCAACACCGCGCGTCAGCACGCGCCCCAGCGTTCCTCGGCAGCCGTCCATTCCATTCGGCGTCCCAGGAAGGCGGCATTTTCCCAGGTCAGAGGTGGTTTACGCATTCCAGCGTCCCGCAATTGCCGATGGAATGGCGGATGGGACGCCGGGTGGCACAGGCTTGGGTCATCAACAGCACGGCACCTCGCCGGACACGGTGATCCGCCGCGCTCAACCCGGTCCCCGTGACCCGCGTTCCGGCGCCCACTCGGGCCCCGGGCAGCACGGCGGGGACGTGACCGACCCGCACCGTCCGCCACCACAGGATCGCCTTCCTGGTACTCGGAGAAAGCAGACCCACCATGCGTATCGCCAACCGCTTCCGCTCCCGCTCGGCCGCCTCCTCCGTGGTCGTCGCCGCCGCCCTCGCCCTCGTCGGTGTCCAGGCCGCCGCAGCCACCGCCTCCGCCGCGCCGAAGCAGGCCCCCTCGGTCGTTACCTGCACCGCGGCGAACACGACGCTGAGCGTCACCGAGGTGTCCCGTCCGCTCAACCACCTGCTGCTCAAGGCCACCAACACCGGCACCAAGCCCTGCTACGCCTACAGCGCCCCCTACCTGAGGGCCGGCGCCGACGCCCAGGCCCCGCTGGCGTGGGCGGAGGAGACCACGCCGCAGGCCGTGGTGACGCTGGAGCCGGGGGAGTCCGCCTACGCGGGCATCCTGACGTACTCCCCCGACGGCGAGGGCGGTGCCAACGCGAAGACCCTGGGCGTGGTCCTCGCCGACCGGGAGGGCGGCGCGACCGGCACGGAGAAGACCCTGAACCTGCCGAAGGGCGGGGTCTTCTTCAACAGCGCCGCCACCGTCACCTACTGGCAGGACAACGCGGCGGACGCCCTCTCCTGGTAACCGCCCCTGGCGCTCATGACACAGCCGCCGTCGGCCGCACCGGGCCCTCCGCCCGCACCGGGGGGCCGCAGTGCGGCCGACGGCCGCGACGGTGTCCCGGGCGGCCACGGAGCTCCGGGGACGGGTACCGCGGTACCCGTCCCCGGTACCCGTTCAGCGCTGCGCGCCGCCGTACCGCATCGGCGGGTCGATGAGCTGGACGTGCGGTGAGGTGCCGGCGGCGTGGCGGGCCTTGTCGTGGAAGCCGGCCGCAGCGGAGGAGCTCGGTGCGGCCGGTGTCGTAACGGGCGGCTCGGGTGATGACGTCCCGGGTGCGGCGGAGCCGACCGAGGGGGGGCGAGGCTCTGTTCGTCTGCTCGGTTCCCCGCCGCCTCAGACGGCTGTCGTCAGCCGCCCCCGCCGCCCCCGCCGGCTCCGCCGACCCCGCAGGCCCCGCCAGGCCGCGCCCACCGCCAGTGACTGGACCAGCGCCGAGACCGCGATGCCGCCCACGAAGAACCACGTCGGCGTGTCGCCGCCCCAGCCCGCCTCGCCGAGCCAGGCGACGAAACCGAAGGCCGGGAAGGTGGAGAGGGCCGGCCAGACCCAGACGAGGGACGCGTCGGGGCTGTTCGTGAACAGGGGTTCCAGCACGGCGACGGCCGTCGCGCCACCGACCAGGGCGAGGTAGACCGCCGAGGCGCGGTTGGCGAAGGCCAGGCGGGTGAAGGTGCGTATCGGGCTGGTCTTCCCGGTCTTCATCGGATGCAGGTCTCCCCGTGAGTCGTCTTCCCGTCCTGGTCCCAGGGTCGGACGGGGGCGGGCTCCTGGGCCTGAGTACCCGTACTCAAGTCGACGACGCGGTACGCGGGGGAGTGGCCTACACCGTCAGCGGGACCTCGTGGATCTCGTCCGCCCTGTGGCCCGCGCGTTCGTGGACGCGCTGGACGGCGTCGGCCGACGGGGCCTCGGAGAGGCAGTAGACCGTGCCGGATTCCGGGTCCGCCCACGCGTGCTCGAAGTGGACGTCCTCGTCCTTCTCCACGGCGAGGTCCGCCTGGTGGGCCTGGTGGAGCTGGTCCGAGGTGATGCCGTGCATTCCGTGGTGCACGTCCATGAAGCGAGCCATGGCCTCGCACCCCCTTCAGGGTCTTTCCTCCAGGGTGCGCCCGTACGGCGTCCGGGGCGAACCCGGACGCCGTACGGGCCGTACCACGCGGGTAGCACGCCGTACCGCCCCTCCCGCTACGGCGTCAGCCGCACTGGCAGGGGTTGCCCGACTGGCAGCCGCAGCCGCAGCCCGAGCCGCAGCCGCACGCGGCGACCAGGGGCAGGCTGCGGATCTCGGGCGGCTGTTCGGTGGGGCGTTCCCGTGCGGGGTCGGGGCTGGTGCTGGGGGAATCGGCCATGGTTCCTCCTGGAGGCTGGTGCCTGGGCCCATTGCACGCCCCGGGAGCCAGTCGCATCAACGGCGCATTGGGGCGAACCCGTGCGCCCGGCCCGCCCTCCCAGGCCGGAGTCAGGCCGGTGCCAGTCCCGTGCCAGACCCGTGCCAGGCCGGTGTCAGGCCCCTTCGGCCTGCGTCGGCGGCTGGAGGTCCGCCTGGAAGTCGTCCGCGTGCTCGCCGGTGACCAGGTAGACCACCCGCTTGGCGACCGCGACGGCGTGGTCGGCGTAGCGCTCGTAGTAGCGGCCGAGGAGGGTGACGTCCACGGCCGTCTCGATGCCGTGCTTCCAGCGGTCGTCCATCAGGTGCTGGAAGAGGGTGCGGTGGAGGAGGTCCATCGCGTCGTCGTCCTGCTCCAGCTGGAGGGCCAGGTCGACGTCCTTGGTGATGATCACCTCGGCCGCCTTGGCCATCAGGCGCTGCGCGAGCTGGCCCATCTCCAGGATGGTGGCGTGCAGGTCGTGCGGCACCGCACGCTCCGGGTAGCGCAGCCGGGCCAGCTTGGCCACGTGCTGGGCCAGGTCGCCCGAGCGCTCCAGGTCGGCCGACATCCGCAGCGAGGTGACGACGATGCGCAGGTCCGTCGCCACTGGCTGCTGCCTGGCCAGCAGGGCTATCGCCCGGGCCTCCAGCTCGTGGTGGAGCTCGTCGACCTTCTGGTCGCCCTCGATCACGTTCTCGGCGAGCTTCAGGTCGGAGTCAAGGATGGCGGTCGTGGCGCGTCCGATCGCCGATCCGACCAGCCGGGCCATCTCCACCAGACTGTCGCCGATCGAATCCAGTTCCTCGTGGTACGCGTCCCGCATCAGGGTTCCCTCTCGTACGTCCGTTTAGGGGGCACGGACGGCCTTCGCAGCACGTCTCGCACCCCTTGCCGTGCCCCCACGCTTACACGTTCCGGCCCGTACGCGTCCGTTTCCGGCACCACAAATGAACCATCCCTGGCTCCAAGGTGAACTCTGGGCGACGAGTGTTCGAGGTCGCAGCCCGATGGCTGGGGCGGGGCCGTTCGGCATGCCTAACCTGGACGCATGGACGTGAACGCGGCGGTCGCCGCAGTGGCAGCGATCGCCGGAGTGCTCACCGGCGTGATCGCCATGCTGGCGTTCCGCTGGAGCGAGCGCGACCAGCGCCGCCCCACCCGCACCTCCCTGCACACCGATCCGGTACTCCCGCCCGGCGTGGACACCGTCCTGTCGGTGCTCCGTTCCTCCGCGGTCGTGCTCGACGAGGCCGACGCGGTGGTCAAGGCCAGCTCGGCGGCGTACGCCCTCGGCCTGGTCCGGGGCGGCAAGCTCGCCGTCGAGCCCATGCTGCAGATGGCCCGGGACACCCGGCGGGACGGGGAGATACGGCAGGTCGAGCTGGACCTGCCGAGGCGGGGGAACGGGCGGGGGGAGGCGCTCGCCGTCTCCGCGCGCGTCGCGCCCCTCGGGTCGCGGCTGGTGCTGCTGCTCGTCGAGGACCTCACCGAGGCCCGGCGGATCGAGGCGGTACGGCGCGACTTCGTCGCCAACGTGAGCCACGAACTGAAGACACCGGTCGGAGCGCTCTCCCTGCTCTCCGAGGCCGTCATGGACGCCTCGGACGATCCGGAGGCGGTGGAGCGGTTCGCCGGACGCATGCAGATCGAGGCGACCCGGCTCACCAACCTCGTGCAGGAGCTCATCGACCTGTCCCGCGTCCAGAACGACGCCCCCCTCGACGACGCCGAGCCCGTCCGGGTGGACGAGCTGGTCGCCGAGGCCATCGACCGCTGCCGGCAGGCAGCCGGCACCAAGCAGATCACCATGGCCGCCGGAGGAACGGCGGATCTGCACGTACGCGGCAACCGCGGCCAGCTCGCCGCCGCCCTCGGCAACCTCGTCGAGAACGCCGTCAACTACTCGCCCGCCCGCACCCGCGTCGGCATAGCAGCCCGCCGCGTGGGCGCCCCCGGCGGCGACCTGATCGAGATCGCCGTGACCGACCAGGGCATCGGCATCTCCGACAAGGACAAGGAGCGCGTCTTCGAGCGCTTCTACCGCGTCGACCCGGCCCGCTCCCGGGCCACCGGAGGCACCGGTCTGGGTCTCGCGATCGTCAAGCACGTGGTCGCCTCGCACGGCGGGGAGGTCACGGTGTGGAGCGCCGAAGGCCAGGGCTCCACTTTCACCCTGCGACTGCCGGAGTCGGGCAGCGCCGCCCGTGACCGCGCACCGCGGCGAGCCGCCCGCGATGACCACGAGAACCGCGTGGCCCAGGTCGAACAGAGGGACCTGGGCCACGTGGAACACGGAGAAATCGCCGAGAACGGGCGGTCCGCTTCTCCATCCCCCCACACTTCCCCGTACGAAACGCTTCCCGCCCCGGAGGTCCTTCCGTGACCCGTGTGCTCGTCGTCGAGGACGAGGAGTCCTTCTCCGACGTCCTGTCGTACATGCTCCGCAAGGAGGGCTTCGAGGTCGCCGTCGCGACCACCGGGCCCGACGGCCTCGACGAGTTCGAGCGCAACGGCGCCGACCTCGTCCTCCTCGACCTGATGCTGCCCGGACTGCCCGGCACCGAGGTGTGCCGTCAGCTGCGCGGCCGCTCGAACGTCCCCGTGATCATGGTGACCGCCAAGGACAGTGAGATCGACAAGGTCGTGGGACTGGAGATAGGGGCCGACGACTACGTCACCAAGCCCTTCTCCTCCCGCGAGCTGGTCGCCCGCATCCGTGCCGTGCTGCGCCGCCGCGGCGAGCCGGAGGAGGTCGCCCCCGCCGCACTGGAGGCCGGCCCCGTCCGCATGGACGTCGACCGGCACGTCGTGACCGTGGGCGGCACCAAGGTCGACCTGCCGCTGAAGGAGTTCGACCTGCTGGAGATGCTGCTGCGCAACGCCGGCCGCGTGCTGACCCGCATGCAGCTGATCGACCGGGTCTGGGGCGCCGACTACGTCGGTGACACCAAGACCCTCGACGTCCACGTCAAGCGGCTGCGCGCCAAGATCGAGCCCGACCCGGGCGCGCCGCGGTACCTGGTGACGGTGCGGGGGCTCGGTTACAAGTTCGAGCCGTAGAGCGGCCTGCGCGGCCGGTACGGCCGGCTCCGCGCCCGTGTGTGACGCGTACGGCCCACGCCGTACGGCGAAGGGCGGGACCTCTCCCGAGAGGTCCCGCCCTTCGCGCGGTACGAGCGGTGGTACGGGCTCAGTGGCCGGCCGTGTCCTCCTGCGAGGTGCCGTCCGTCTCCGTGCCGGCACCCGCGGACTCACCGGTTCCGGCGGCGTCGCCGGAACCGGAGGTCTCGCCGTCGGACGGGGCGCCGGAGCTCTCGCCGTCCGACGGGCTGCCCGCGGACTCGCCGTCGGACGGCGCCCCGGAGGTCTCCTGCGACGACGCGCCGGGCGCGGCCGGTACGTCGCTCGGGCCCCACTCGGAGAAGTAGCTCTCGGCGGGAACGACGAACGCCTCCAGGCTCACGTCGCCGGTCTTGCTGAGGGCGAAGGTGACCTTCTGCGCGTCGCCGTCCTTGACGGCCTCGCGGCTGCCGGTCAGGACGGCCGAGGCGTTGCCCTCGCCGCCGAGGATCAGGGAACCGCCGGCCGGGACGGTCAGACCGTCGCCGGCGCCCTCCTCGCCCTTGGCGGGCCTCAGCTCGACGGGCTTGCCGGTGCCGGCCACGGTGATGGACTCGAGGGTCTGGTCCGTGCGGCCGTTGTTGAACAGGGTGGCGGAGACCGCGGCCGGGCCGGTCGACTCCGGGTCGGGCTGCGTGATGACGATCGCGTTCTGGATCTGGATGTCACCGACGGTCGTCGCAGCGTTGTCCGGCTTGATCTCCAGCGTCTGGGCGTTGTGACCGGCGCCGCACGCGGCGAGCGAGGCGATCGAGAACGCGATGGCGGCGGCGGCGAGGGCACCGCGTCGAAGGCTGCTGCTCACGGCGGCGGCAACTCCTTGGACTCGAGCGGGGTGGCGGCAACGGATAAAGCCGCCCTAAGTGACTGTCAGCAGTCCTTAGGCTACCGAGCCGTTCCCCGGGCGCCGCACCCGACCCTCCCCGGAGCGGCCGGGCTTAGCCCGGCAGGCGGTAGGCGCGGAGTGCGCGCCGCGCTCTCCCCGGTCTCGGCCCGGTTCCCCGGCCGGTCTCCGCCCCGTCCTCCCCCGGGCCCTCCGCCCGGTGCTTCGCCCGGTCTTCCCTGGTCCCCTCTCCGGTGCCTCCAGGGCGGCGTCCCGGTCGCTTTGCCGCTTGCGCGCGTCCCCCATTCATATAAGAGGCCCCACGCCATACGAGTCGCCGATCGGCGCGCGAATTTTGCGTGAAGGAATGCGCGGACGGCCAGGAAATTGATCACCCGAGGGCCGGCCGGGGCACCCTCGTGATCAATTCCGGATTCGTCCGGAACCCCGCCCAGGTCACCGAACGGAGTAGCGGAAGTCGCACGCCTGGAACCGGACATAAGGGAACCTTCGGGCGGGTGGACGGGCCTCCGGGGGTGTGTGACGTGCGTGTTTCGCCCGGCCTGAAGAGCCGCTCCGACCTGCGAATACTTTCTTCCGCTCGCCCCGCGCAGCACGTTCCCGTCGTTGTTGTCAAGCCCCGAGATATGCCCTGACCTGCGAAAACGCCATTCAGAAGACGCCGTTTCCGTGTTACCCTGGATAGCCACGGAAGGGGTACCTGTCACATGACGTTCAAGGTTGGCGACACCGTGGTCTATCCCCATCACGGGGCCGCGCTGATCGAGGCTATCGAAACTCGCCAGATCAAAGGCGTGGACAAGACCTACTTGGTGCTGAAGGTCGCCCAGGGTGACCTGACGGTACGTGTGCCAGCGGACAATGCGGAGTTCGTCGGCGTGCGTGATGTGGTCGGTCAGGACGGACTGGACCGGGTCTTCGAGGTGCTGCGCGCGCCGTATGCCGAGGAGCCCACGAACTGGTCGCGTCGTTACAAGGCAAACCTGGAGAAGCTCGCCTCCGGCGACGTCATCAAGGTCGCGGAAGTCGTACGCGATCTGTGGCGGCGTGAGCGCGAGCGCGGACTCTCCGCCGGTGAGAAGCGCATGCTCGCCAAGGCCCGCCAGATCCTGGTGAGCGAGCTCGCGCTTGCGGAGAACACCAACGAGGACAAGGCGGAGGCCCTGCTCGACGAGGTGCTCGCCTCCTGAGGCGAGACGCAGCCCGCTGCACGCCCGGTTCAGCGCACTGAATGCCGCGGTGCCCGATGACATTTCTGCTGTCGCCGGGCGCTGCGGCATGTCCGCACCCGGGAGGCGGGTCCGCCCTCGAAATTCGTCTTCGAGCACCCGTCCCGAGGAGAATTCCCCCGGTCCTGGCGTGCCGGGCCCGGGCTGCTGGCTCGACCAGGGTCACGGAAGGGTCCGGTCAAGGCGTCACGCCCGGCACGGTGAGGCCATACCCAACTTGGTCGAGCACACAAACCTGACAGGAACCGATGTCTGACGAATCGCGTCCCTCGCCCGCCGAGATGCCCACCGACACCCGTGCGAACACCCGGACCGCGGCCGTGATTCCCGCCGCCGGCCGGGGCGTACGGCTCGGACCGGGAGCCCCGAAAGCCCTCCGCGCGCTGGGCGGCACACCCATGCTCATCCACGCCGTCCGGGCGATGGCCGCCTCCCGGGCGGTCTCCCTGGTCGTCGTCGTCGCCCCGCCCGACGGAGCCGCCGAGGTCAAGAGCCTGCTCGACGCCCACGCGCTGCCGGAGAGGACGGACTTCCTCGTCGTACCGGGCGGCGAGTCGCGGCAGGAGTCCGTACGGCTCGGCCTGGACGCGCTGCCGGCCGACTACGACACCGTCCTCGTGCACGACGCGGCCCGGCCGCTGGTGCCGGTCGACACGGTGGACGCCGTGATCGAGGCAGTACGGGAGGGCGCGCCCGCCGTGGTGCCGGCGCTGCCGCTCGCCGACACGGTCAAACAGGTCGAGCCCGCCGCGGCCCCGGGCGAGCCGGAGCCGGTGGTGGCGACGCCGGAACGGGCGCGGCTGCGCGCCGTGCAGACACCGCAGGGATTCCACCGGGAGACGCTGGTGCGCGCCCACGAGACGGTGAGCGACAACGTCACCGACGACGCGAGCATGGTGGAACAGCTCGGGCTGACGGTGATGGTCGTGCCGGGACACGAAGAGGCGTTCAAGGTGACACGGCCGCTCGACCTGGTGCTGGCCGAGGCCGTGCTGGCGCGCAGGAGGCTGAACGATGGCTTCTGAGACGGACGGGCTCCCCGTGCTCCCGCAGGTCGGGATCGGTACGGACATCCACGCGTTCGAGGACGGACGCGAACTGTGGTGCGCCGGGCTCAAGTGGGAGGGCGAGGGGACCGGGCTGGCCGGCCACTCCGACGCGGACGTCGTCGCCCACGCGGCGTGCAACGCGCTGTTCTCCGCAGCGGGGATCGGCGACCTGGGCCGGCACTTCGGGACCGGGCGGCCCGAGTGGTCCGGGGCGTCCGGGGTGACACTGCTGACGGAGGCCGCGCGGATCGTACGGGCGGCGGGGTTCCGGATCGGCAACGTCGCGGTGCAGGTGGTGGGGGACCGGCCGAAGGTCGGCAAGCGTCGCGAGGAAGCGCAGAAGGTGCTGTCCGAGGCGGTGGGGGCGCCGGTGTCCGTGTCGGGCGCGACGACGGACGGGCTCGGGTTCCCCGGACGGGGCGAAGGGCTGATGGCGGTGGCCACGGCATTGGTGGCGCGGGTCGGCTGAGCGCGGGGGTGCGGCGCGGGCGCCCGTGACGGTACCGCCGGGGTGGTGCCGCAGGGGCGCTGCCCCGCACCCGGCACGGGCGCTGCCCCGCACCCGGCACGGGCGCCGCCCCCCGGCACGGGCGCCCGCCACGTGGCCCCCGGGCCCGCAGCCACCGACCGGCCGACCCGACCGGCCGACCCGACCGGCCGTCGGACAAGAGAGCCCCCTCCCCCTCCCCTCATCGACTCGGTCGGGCACCGAGCGGGCAAGTGCGCCCCTGGCACTGCCCCGCGCCTACTACCCTGGACCCGTGACTATTCGCCTGTACGACACCAGCGCCCGGCAGATCCGTGACTTCGCCCCCCTCACGCCGGGCTGCGTCTCGATCTACCTGTGCGGTGCCACCGTGCAGGCCGCCCCGCACATCGGGCACATCCGGTCCGGGCTGAACTTCGACATCATGCGCCGCTGGTTCGCGTACCGCGGCTACGACGTCACGTTCATCCGCAACGTCACCGACATCGACGACAAGATCATCTGGAAGGCGGCCGAGCAGGACCGCCCCTGGTGGTCCATCGGGTACGACAACGAGCGCGCGTTCAACGACGCCTACGACGCCCTCGGCTGCCTGCCGCCCACCTACGAGCCCCGCGCCACCGGCCACATCACCGAGATGGTCGAGATGATGCGCGGCCTCATCGAGCGCGGCCACGCCTACGAGGCCGACGGCAGTGTCTACTTCGACGTACGGTCCCTGCCCGGGTACCTGTCCCTGTCCAACCAGGACCTCGACGAGCTGCGCCAGCCCTCGGGAGAGGGCGAGACCGGCAAGCGGGACCCGCGGGACTTCGCCATGTGGAAGGCGGCCAAGCCCGGCGAGCCCAGCTGGGAGACGCCGTGGGGCCGGGGCCGCCCGGGGTGGCACCTGGAGTGCTCCGCCATGGCCCACAAGTACCTGGGCGAGGAGTTCGACATCCACGGCGGCGGGATCGACCTGATCTTCCCGCACCACGAGAACGAGATCGCCCAGGCCCGCGGCTTCGGCGACGCCTTCGCCCGGTACTGGGTGCACAACGCCTGGGTCACCATGAGCGGCGAGAAGATGTCCAAGTCGCTCGGCAACAGCGTGCTCGTGAGCGAGATGGTCAAGCAGTGGCGCCCGGTCGTGCTCCGGTACTACCTGGGCACCCCGCACTACCGCTCCACCATCGAGTACAGCGAGGAGTCCCTGCGCGAGGCCGAGTCGGCGTACGCGCGGATCGAGGGCTTCGTGCAGCGCGTCACCGAGCTGGCCGGCCACGCCGTCGAGCCCGCCGCCGACGTGCCGCCCGCCTTCGCCGAGGCGATGGACGACGACCTGGGCGTGCCGGGGGCCCTCGCCGTCGTGCACACCACCGTCCGGCAGGGCAACAGCGCGCTGGCAGCCGACGACAAGGAGGCCGCGGTCGCCCGCCTCGCCGAGGTCCGTGCGATGCTCGGAGTACTCGGCCTCGACCCGCTGGACCCGCACTGGGCCGGGGAACAGGAGCAGGGCGAGGACCTGAGGCACGTCGTCGACAGCCTCGTACGGCTCGTCCTCGACCAGCGCGAGGCGGCGCGGGCCCGTAAGGACTGGCCCACCGCGGACGCCATCCGCGACCAGCTGGGACAGTCCGGCCTGGTCATCGAGGACGGTCCGCAGGGCCCCCGCTGGAGCCTCGGCTCCCGCTGACCCCGGGCCCGGTCCCCGAAGTCCGGGCGCGTGGGCCCCGCGGGTTCCGTAGATCGATTGTGCCGCCCGGCCCCCCGGGCGGCACACTGCATACAACGCATACAACGCACGTACGACGCACACTCCCGTAGAGAGCGGAGACAGGTAACTCATGGCCGCGAACAACCGCCGCATGTCCGGCAAGAAGGGCGCGCAGGTCGGCAGCGGCGGCAAGCGACGCCGGGGCCTGGAAGGCAAGGGGCCGACGCCCCCCGCCGAGATGCGCAAGGGGCACGCCAAGCAGCGTGCCGCCAACGCGAAGGCACGCCGCGCCACGGGACGTACGCCGCAGCGACGCGGGGGAGGCCGGTCGACGTCCGAACTCGTCGTCGGCCGCAACCCCGTCTACGAGGCGCTGCGCGAAGGCGTGCCCGCCTCGACGCTCTACGTCCAGCAGTTCATCGACAACGACGAGCGGGTGCGCGAGGCGCTCCAGCTCGCGGCCGAGCGCGGCGGCATCAACCTCATGGAGGCACCGCGTCCCGAGCTCGACCGGATGACCAACGGGCTCAACCACCAGGGGCTCGTCCTCCAGGTCCCGCCGTACGAGTACGCGCACCCCGAGGACCTGGTCGCCGCCGCCCACGACGAGGGCGCGGATCCGCTGATCGTCGCCCTCGACGGTGTCACCGACCCGCGCAACCTCGGTGCCGTCGTCCGCTCCGTCTCCGCCTTCGGCGGCCACGGCGTCGTCGTGCCCGAGCGGCGCGCGGCCGGCATGACGGCGGGCGCCTGGAAGACGTCCGCCGGCACGGCCGCCCGCACGCCGGTGGCCCGCGCCACCAACCTCACACGGGCGCTGGAGACCTACCAGAAGGCCGGGATCACGGTCGTCGGCCTCGCCGCCGACGGCGAGGCCGAACTCGGCGACCTGGAAGCACTGTCGGGACCGGTCGTCATCGTCGTCGGCAGCGAGGGCAAGGGCCTGTCGCGGCTGGTCGGCGAGACCTGCGACGTCCGGGTGCGGATTCCGATGCCCGGCGGTGCGGAGTCGCTCAACGCCGGTGTCGCGGCGGGGATCGTGCTGTACGAGGCGTCGCGCCGGCGTCGCTGAGCGAGGGGCGGCGCGCCGAACGGGGAACGGGTGTTCGGCGCGGTCGCCCGCACGGGGTGTTCCGGGCTCTCCGGACAAGCTTGACGCGGTCCGGACAGATCGGGGCGGTCAAGGCAGTGTCCTAACGACACGTCACTCGGTTAGATGAGTGTGGACACCAGAACACCCCGCACACCCACGGGGGACCGCTCGTCGGGAATCGACGACGCTCCCGCGCTGAGCATGGTGAAGGTGCCGAGCGATCCGGCCCAGGTCATCGTCAATCACGCGAGCTTCCGCGTGCAGCTCGGTGCCTCCGCGCGGCGGACCCGGTCCCCGCGGATCGCGCGGCACTTGAGCGCCACCCAGGACACCGCCCGTATGCCCCTCGCGGGCGCCGCGGGGCCCGCCGCTCCGGTCCCCGCCCGCCGTCGCGCCGTCGTCTGGAGCGGGCGGTCCGACCCGGACGACACCGGCGCCCACCGGCTGCTCCAGGCGGTGCGGGCCGGAGCCGGTCACCACTCCGACGAGCAGGGCGCCGACGCCGGAGCCACCCAGGTCATCCACCGGGACGGCTTCGACGAGGGCGCCCCGGGCTACGACGGCTACGACGACGGCTCCGCGACCCAGACCATCGAGACCCCCCTCGTCGGCGCGCAGCGCGCCGCCGCCCCCGACGGCACCCGGCTGCTGCCCGCCATGCGTACCGTCGGCAGCGCCTACGACGAACCCGCCTACACCGGCGAGGACTTCGACCAGGCCCCCGAGCACGACGACTACGACGACGCGTACGACGACGCGTACGACGACGGCCCGGACGAACCGGCCGGACCGCGCGCCCGGCGCCACGCCGACGACCCGGCACGGCACGCCTACTTCCCCGGCCGCCGCATGAACCTCGGCGTCGTGCTGCTGCCGCTGCGCGTCTTCCTCGGCTTCATCTCCATCTACGCCGGCATGGGCAAGCTCTGCGACCCCGTCTACTTCGACGGCGGCGAACGCGGCTCCATGGTCAAGTGGCTCAACACCCTGCACCCCTGGGACGTCGCCGAGCCGCTGCGCCAGTTCGCCCTCGCCCACCCCGTCGGCTCCGGACTCGTCATCGCCTTCCTCCAGGTGATCGTGGGCGTCCTGACCGTCCTGGGCTGCTGGCAGCGCGTCGGCGCCGTCATCGGCGCGGGCCTGTCCGCGGCGCTCCTCGTCACCGTCAGCTGGAAGAGCGTCCCCGCCTACGACGCGCCCGACATCATCTACCTCGCCGCCTGGTCGCCGCTGATCATCGCCGGTGCTCCGGTCTACTCGGTGGACGGCCGGCTCGCCGGCAGCGCCTGGCGCCGCCTCGGCCCCCGCGCCGACATCTGGGACCTGCGCCGCTACGTCCTGCGCCGCGGCGCCCTCGTCACCTTCCTCGTCACCGGCATCACCCTCCTCGTCGGCTCGCTGCTCGGCGGTGCCGTCCGGGACGCCGACCGCGTGGTCGTCCCAGGGCCCGGCGAGTCCCCGCGCAACGAACTGCCCGGCTCCCCGCTGCCGAAGGAACCCGGCACACGGAAGCCGAAGAGCCCGGAGGCCTCCGCCTCGCCCTCGCAGAGCGCCACCAGCGGCTCGGCCACGCCCTCCACGGGCGCCGCGGCCACTTCCGGAGCGACCCGCGACAGCGGCACCGTCACCGGCGGCGCCCCCAGCCAGACCCAGGGCACCACGGGGCAGGTTCCGCCCCGGCAGTCCACCCCGGCCGACCGGGCGCCGAGCAGCACCACGGCCGGACCGACCTCCGGCGGCAGCACGACCGGCGGCGGCAGTGGCTCGACCGGCGGCACCGGCTCGACGGGCGGCACCGGAACGGACAGCGACGGCGGCGGTGGCTCCTCCACCGGAGAGCCGGGCCGGGGCCTCGTGGGCGGCCTCCTGGGCTAGCCCGACGTGCCCGTGCCCCGCTTCCGGCGACAACCGGGCGCGGGGCACGCGCGGTTGCTGCGTCAGTGCTCCGACGCGTAAGTCACGAAGTTCTTCCAGGCGTCCGGCACGAGGGCGAGCTGGGGTCCTGTCATGTTCTTGGAGTCCCGGACGTGGATGGTGCGAGGCGCTATCGCGATCTCCACGCAGGAGTCGCCCTCGGGACCATCGCTGTAACTGCTCTTGAACCAAGCCAGTTCGGAGGCGTCACTGGCAACGGTCTCGCGAATCATTATTCTCCCAGCAGTTGCTGGATGAAGGCCAGAGACTCCCTCGGACAGAGAGCCTGGGCCCGAATGGTGCTGTAGCGCAGCTCAAGGACGCGGAGCTGCTTCAGCTCAGAGGTCGGGCGGCCGTTGAACGCTCCGTCGGAGCGTCCTACCGCCGTTCCGTCCCCGAACTTCAGCACCTCGATCTTGCCGCTGAGGCACGGGGTGTTCACCCGCGCTCGTCGGCATCACCTGAAGAGTGACGTTGCGTCGCTGCGCCAGCTCCAGCAGGTGTTCGAGTGACTCCAAGTGCGCTAGCGCTCGGACGCTCTTCGGGTACCGGACCTTCCTGACGTCCTCCCAGGCCGCCGAGAGGAGCCCACCGGCCCTCAACACCTCGTTGGCACGGTCCAGATACTCCCGGCGAGGGATCCGCTTGCCGCCCTCCACCTTGGAGACAAGGACCTCTCCGTATCCCACCGCCGCCCCAATTCACACGTTCGAGTGCGAGTGGGTCGGTATCCCTCAGGGCGACACCGACCGGCGGAGACGCGGCAACGAGGCACTCGAAGATGATTCGGCGCCGTACGTGATCTGCCCGTGCCCACAGACGACTTACTGCCGTAACGGAGCGAGGCGATTTTGTTAATGTGCCCTGGGATGTGTCACGTGACTCGCAAGGCAGCGGCACTGCTGACCACAAACGGGGGAAGTGATGAGGGGCGCAGGCGAACAGCCACGACTTCGGGCGCATGCTGACCGACTGACGGACCTGGCCGATGACCTCGACGTCATGCAGGACTACCTGGACAAGCAGGTCAGACGCATGGATGCGATCGTCGACCGGATCGAGGCGGGATGGCAGGGGCCGGCTGCCCGCGCCTACCGAGATCTTCACCGGGGCGCGGCCGAGGACGCCGTACGTATCCGCATGGTCATCCAGGCTGTCGAGCAGGCCGTGCGGTTGAGCCGGGACGGGTTCTCGGAGCGTGACCTGGACGTCATGGCGGAGCTACGGAAGATCCAGGTCGCGACGGACGTGGGGCGCGAAGCGGACGCACTGTCGACGCCGAACACCGAGGTGCCGGTCACGCCGCGCAGCAGCCTCTCCGACTTCTGACAGCTCGTACGCCGACCGACGACTTCAGCTTCGGAACGGAGAAGCATGACGGACGACGACCACATAACCGTCGACTTCGCGACGTTGCAGGGCCTCTCCGGGGATCTGGAGGACATTCTCAAAGGCCTCAACGAGCAGTTGGACCTGCTCTACCGGCGAGCGGAGAAGGTCGTCCTGACCTGGGAGGGCGAAGCCCGCGAGGTGTTCATCGACAAGTTGGACGAGTGGGACCGGTCCGCAGCGGACCTTCAGGCAGCTCAGGCGTGGCTGCACGACGTCGTGGTCAACGGAGAGATCAACTACGCGTCGGCGCACAGGGCGGTACTACGGGGCTGGGGTGCGGCCTGATGGCTGACCTGCCTTCCGACAAACAGCGGCAGCGGGAACGGGACCAGGCCAGGACCGCGCCACCCAACCAGGGTGTGGGCCGCTTCGACGTGCAGCCTCAGCACCTCTACTTCACCTCGCTCGTCGTGCGGGACGGTCAGTTCGACTACGACAAGCAGGCGAAGGCGCTCACGGAGACACTGAACAAGTACAGCCAGTCTGCAGGCACGGGCTGGGGTGCGGACTCCTTCGCCGATCGGTACGGCATCGTCGCCGGGAAGTTCCTGGAGCTCTGGGCGAAGAGTGTGGTGTCGGTGGGCGGTGTGGCGGTGGGCCTCACCCAGACCGCGAACAACTACACGCAGGCGGACTGGGCGGCCGGCAAGGGCAAGGGCGAGCCACCGGAGGAGAAGCCGCCGCCGGCGGTCATCACCTCCGCACCCAAGTACGGTCCACCGAACGACCTGACCTGGCGGGGGGAGGGCGAGTACCACGACTCGTGGGCGATCTCCGGGATTCTCGGAGAGGTCCCGGACTTCCTCATGTTCATCATGAAACCCGTGGTCGACGAAGGGCTGAGACTCGGCCGCGTCCACGAGATCACGCCGGGCGTCGAGGAAGAGGAGTTCCGCGACATCGCCGGGGCCTGGCGGGAGGCCTCCAAGGGTGTGAAGGAAGCGGCGGACGACTTCACGGACGCGATCTCCTACATCACCGACCCCACGGGCAACGGTGAATGGCAGGCCGCGATGAACGCCTTCTGCCAGACGATCTGGGGGACCACGGCCTGGGGCAAGGCCCGTGACCAGCGGGCCGAGGTGACCGCCAAGAAGGGCACCCGGAACTGGAAGACCCAGGGGAAGGTGGCCCCCGCCACCAGGCGCCCCATCATCGAGGTTCTCGACAAGAGCGCGAACACCATGCAGAAGCTGTTCGACGACCTCGCCGATGTGGGACAGAAGACCACTGAGACCACTACGCGCCTCGCCAAGGAGGCCGCGGAGAAGACGGTGAAGGACCTGACCACGGGCCTCGATCCCTTCGAGGCCACCAAGCTCGCGGTCGGGCTCGTGGTCGCGGAGGTCGTCCTGACCTTCCGGTCCCACATGGACAAGGCGGGCATGGACGCGGCCGTCGCGGCGTATCACGAGGCGTTCGGCGACGCCGCGGGCAAGCTGGCCATGCTCGAGTTCGAACTCGACGAGGCGCTCCTGAGCGTGCCCACATTCCAGGCGGAACGGGCGCGGGCACAGGGTTTCGGTGCGCGCTCCCTGAACGAGTTCAAGAAGGAGCACAGCTGGCAGCTGCCGGAGAGCCGGGTTCCGTACACGTACTCGATGGACCTCGCGGCGGCGGAAGGGGTGGGGAACGGACATACCCTTGACAAGCATGTGGGGAAGACCGATGAGCAATTGATGCAGCGGATGAGGGACGAGAGTAGGGCCAATGGTGAGCCGAAGATCCCGGCGGCATCGACCTACGCCGATGTCGAGTCCGCTCAACGGTTCACGCAATATTGCCTGCGTGACAACAGCGACGACATCGACCGTTGGCTGGCAGGCGACCCGCCGGGCATGTCAATCATCGTCACAACCGACTCGGTACCGCTGCAAGGCCCTCTCGCCGGTGATGCTGTGACCGGCAAGGGTGTCACCTATGACGGCAGCAAGATTTCTGAGGTGCGCGACACCAAGGGCGTCTCTGTGCGGCTCATGCGTGATCCAAGCCTTGACCCGCCCTACTTGGTGTTCACCTCGATGCCCGTATGAGCGAGGTCTGGATGGACTATGAAACGACGCCCGGTATCAAAGGGCCGCCGACTCCCGCTGATGCCGACTCCTGGTGGTCGGCTGTGGACATGTACGACCGTCGGTACACCTTTGTCGCCGCAGGTCCCCGTACCGGGGAGGACTGGCTGCACGACGTCGTCTCGGTTATGCGGGGAGACGCAGCGGATCCCCGGGGCTGGAGGACCATCGATCCCGACGAAGGCGAGGAGGAGAGGGAGGACGATCCCGCCTACCCCTTCGTCGTCCCGCCCGTGGACGAGGCGGCGGGCGCGGCGGAATGGCGAGGCCGGCTCAGAGAGATTCCACGATCCGCTGTGGTGCGACTCCTCGTGCTGTTGGCCACCATGGATCTCGATGTCTCTCGGGACCCCCGTTTCCCCGCACAGCAAACTGAAATGGAGAAGCATGCCAGGGTAATCGCCACCCGATTTTCCGACGGGACTCGATTCTTCACGAACACTTGGGGTGGCGGCGCTTCCCTCGACTTCTATGAGCAGATCTCGAACTGCTCACCGCTCAGTCAGTACGCCTGGGACTTGGGGCTCCTTTGGGTGTCCGATGAGGAAGTCGGGCTGATTTGGTCCTTCGATCCCCGTTGAGAGGTAACAGCCCATGCTGACCAGGTCCGCCACCTACCCCGACCGAGAAGCCGCCCAGTGGGCCACCCAGCAGGTGGTGACCGCCAACGAGCAGAGGATCCACCGCTGGCTCGCCCAGAGCACCCGCGCCCGCCTGACCATCGAGGCCGCCTGGCCCTCTCGCGAGGAGCCCGTCGGCCGTGTACTGCTGCAGGCGATGATGCTGGCCGGGCGCGAGCCCGTGGATGCGCGCGCGGCACGTGTCGTCCTCAAGCGTGAGCCGAACAGCCCGCACGGCTTCGTCGTGCTCACCACCGTCCCGATCTACCTGTAGAGGTCCAGCGCCGTGTCCATGAAGCCGCTCGAGTTCGACCGCCGTTACGGCGAGCTGGACCAGGTGATCAGCGCGTACACCGGCATGCCGGCCGACGACGAGCCGGACAGGCCGAGCGAAGCCCTCCAGGCATACCTCCGCCACACCTGGCACACCCGCCCCTGGGCCCTGGCCACGGCCGAACAGCAGATCCGCGAGTACGCCCGCAACCCGCCGGGACGACTGCGTCTGAGCCTCGGCGAGTTCTATCCCGTGCCGGACGTCGGCCTGCCTCAATCGGCGATCCAGGACTGGCTGTTCGTGATCGCGGACCACCTGAAGCGGTCGATCGAGGAGGGCCAGGTCCCGACCCCGGCCGTCCCACGCTCCCACTGGGAGTGGCATGCCCGCTTCCCCGAGCTCGGCCAGTTCCTCGGCGGCTGGTTCTCCCAGGACATGCCGGACGAGTTCACGGACCACGACGCGGCCGTACGCGACTACATCGCCACCACGGACCCGCAGTTGGCCGCCCGCCTCACGGGTGAGCTCCGTGAACTGATCGCCCTGGC
Organism: Streptomyces sp. WG5; assembly: GCF_049974565.1. NCBI lineage: Bacteria > Bacillati > Actinomycetota > Actinomycetes > Kitasatosporales > Streptomycetaceae > Streptomyces > Streptomyces sp. WG5. The sequence goes on from NZ_JBNGGC010000011.1 coordinate 40,151, forward strand.
TCTCGAGGAGTCCGACTACGCCCTCGCCATGGCTGAGCTGGGCATGGAGGTCGACCCGCCCCGGCCCTACTCCCCGAGCGGCTGGCTCGCCCACCTCGCGGACGGTCTGGGCGGCTTCAAGGCTGATTACGGACCCGGGCCGACCAGTCCTTGAAACGGGCGCAGCCGAGCTACCGGGGAAGTATGAGGCGGCAGTGGCCGCTTCTTCCGTAGCCCGCCGGGCCGCTCAGCGGCCCGCCAGGGCCGCCAGCTCCCGTGCCGCCTCCGTCAGGTCCTTCGCGGTGTCGATCGCGCGCCAGTAGGAGCCCTGGGGGATCGGGAAGCCGGCCAGTCGGCGCTCACGGGCCAGCCTCGGGAACGTCGTCCGCTCGTGGTCGCCGCGTTCCGGGAGCATCGTGGCGAAGGCGGGGGAGAAGACGTAGACACCGGCGTTGATCTCGAAGGTCGACGGCGGTGCCTCGATGAAGTCGGTGATGTGGCCGAAGCCGTCCGTCTGCACGGCGCCCCACGGCAGGCGCGGGCGGGCCAGGGCGAGGGTCGCGACGGCGTCCCGCTCGGCGTGGAAGTCGGCCATGTCGCGCAGCGAGAAACGGGTCCAGATGTCGCCGTTCGTGGCGTACCAGGGCCGGTCGGGGTGCGGCAGGTGCGCGGCGGCGTACCTGAGGCCGCCGCCGCGGCCGAGGGGTTCCGTCTCGACGACGGTGGTGACGGAGAGCGGCAGGTCGGCGGTCTCCAGCCACTTCTGCAGCACCTCGGCCAGATGACCGCAGGAGACCACGACGTCCGTCACGCCCTCCTCGGCGAGCCAGGCGAGCTGATGGCCGATGATCGGAGTCCCCGTGCCGGGGATCTCGACCATCGGCTTGGGCCGGTCGTCGGTGTAGGGACGCAGCCGGGAACCCTGTCCGCCGGCCAGGACGACGGCTTGAACGGGGCGGCGGGACGCGGCGTTCGGATCGGTCATGCCCGCACTGTACGCGGCGCCCCGCCGGCCTTCGAAGGGTGTTCGGCCGGCCTGGCCGGCTCAGCTGTGCGCGGCCAGGACGCCGGAGGCGAAGGCGGTGTCGCAGACGGGCCGCGCGTACGACTGGGCGCGCGTCGGGCCGTAGACCTTGACCGCGGCGCGGCCGAGGGCGCGGGCGATGGACGCGCAGTGGCCGCCCAGCGACGGACGTTCGTTCACGGCCTCCTGGAGGTGGGTGAGGGCGACGCCCGGATCCTCCTCCTGCAGTTCGGTCAGCAGCCGGTCGCGCAGCACCTCGTGCGGTGCGCGGGCGGCGGTCCCGGTGGACGTCTTCGAGGACGAGGCCTGCGACGCGGCGAGCACCGAGTCCGCGGGATCTCCCGACCAGTTGACTCGGGTGACCGCGAGAGTCCCGGAGAGCACCAGGACGACGGGCAGGACGAAGGCGAGAGAGCGGCCGATCCGGCGGGCGGGGCCCCGGCCGCGTCGCGTCTGTCGGGTGGTGGAGTGCTTCACGGAGTGCTTCACGCGAGTGAGGGTAGCGCCTGGTAATGATTTGGCGACATTTAGTCACCCGTTCAGGGGAAGGGGGAGGGGTGGGAAATGGGTAGGGCATTGACGTTCGCTGCCCGAAACGTCCGTTGTGGCGGGGTATTTGTCGACAACGGAAAGAGCCCCGCAGCAGGCTGCGGGGCTCTTTCCGTCAACGCGGGTGATTTCACCCGGCCGCGTGGTTTCTCGGCGCGTGGTCTCCGGCGTGCGGGTCCTCGGCGTGCGGGGCCTCAGTCGGTGAGGCGCTCGCCGGTGGAGGACGAGAAGACGTGGCTCTCGCCCGGCCGCGGCACGACGTGCACGGTCGCGCCCTTCTCCGGCACGGCACGGCTGCTGACGCGGACCACGAGGTCCTTCGTCCCGCCGTCGACCTCGACGCTGCCGTAGATGTAGCCGTCCGCGCCGGTCTCCTCCACGACGTTCACCGAGACCGCGAGGCCCGCCGGGGCGTTCTCGGAGTCCTTCGACAGGCTCTTGGAGGCCTCGCCGCCCAGCTCCACCACGTCGAAGTGCTCGGGGCGGACGCCGACGGTGACCGTGCGGTCGCCCTTGTCGGAGGCGGCCTTCAGGGCGTCGCGGCTGATCGGCACGACACTGTTGCCGAACTTCACGCCGCCGTCGGTGATCGGGACCTCGACCAGGTTCATGGCCGGGGAGCCGATGAAGCCGGCGACGAAGAGGTTCGCGGGCTTGTCGTACATGTTGCGCGGGCTGTCGACCTGCTGGAGCAGACCGTCCTTCAGAACCGCCACGCGGTCGCCCATCGTCATGGCCTCGACCTGGTCGTGGGTGACGTAGACGGTGGTGATGCCGAGGCGGCGCTGGAGCGAGGCGATCTGCGTACGCGTCGAGACGCGGAGCTTGGCGTCCAGGTTGGACAGCGGCTCGTCCATGAGGAACACCTGGGGCTCACGCACGATCGCGCGGCCCATCGCCACACGCTGGCGCTGACCACCGGAGAGCGCCTTCGGCTTGCGGTCCAGGTACTCGCTGAGGTCGAGGATCTTCGCGGCCTCCTCGACCTTCTTGCGGATCTCCGCCTTGTTGACGCCGGCGATCTTGAGCGCGAAGCCCATGTTGTCGGCGACCGTCATGTGCGGGTAGAGCGCGTAGTTCTGGAACACCATGGCGATGTCCCGGTCCTTCGGCGGCAGGTGCGTGACGTCGCGGTCACCGATGCGGATGGCGCCGCCGTTGACGTCCTCGAGGCCCGCGAGCATGCGGAGCGAGGTGGACTTCCCACAACCGGAGGGGCCGACCAGGACGAGGAACTCGCCGTCCGCGATGTCGATGTCGAGACCGTCGACGGCGGGCTTCGTGGAACCCGGGTAGACGCGGGTCGCCTTGTCGAACGTAACTGTGGCCATGGTGAATGGGCCCCCTTCTACCGGCAGGAACGTGCCGGACGATCCGTTGTAGGAAGGTGGTGTGGTGTAGTCCACACAGGTGAAGCTGGGCAGGACGGTACCTGGCGTTCACCTGATCTGTCAGTACCTGTGAGGCTGTGAACTTCGCCGAAATTTTCGATCCCCATCGTTCACCGGCTCTGTGTACAGTGGAGCAGCCTCCGCGCGCGCTGCCGCGCGAGTGCCTCCTTAGCTCAGATGGCCAGAGCAACGCACTTGTAATGCGTAGGTCGTCGGTTCGAATCCGACAGGGGGCTCAAGGAAAACGGCTCCCTGGCCTTCGAAAGCCAGGGGGCCGTTGACGTTCCCGCTGGGATCAGGAGCGGTTGGCGCTGGAGCGGCCGAAGAACTCGATCTCCGCGATGGCGACCTGCTTGTTGTCCGAAGCCGCGTGGGCCGACTCGATCGTGAAGCGGATCTTGGTGACCTCGCCGACGCGGAAGGGGCGGCGCTGTCCGCCTGCGCCCTGGTCCAGGATGATGTCGCGGGTCTTGGTCGTGCCGTCCTTCATGGTGATCGTCGCGTTCACCCGGTGCGGCAGGGCCGATTCGGTGAGCTTGTCGGCCTTGGTGGAGGTGCCCGGAGTGATGATCAGGTCCAGGAGGCGGGTCGGCTCGGTGAAGTGCACCTCGACCCACTCGCCCTGGCCGGACTCCGAGACGCCCGGGCCCCACCAGGTGTTGCTCCGCTTGTCGATGATGAGCTCGGGATTGTGTCCGGTGAAGGAGCGTGAGGCCGTGATCCGGTCGGGAGAGACCGGGGCGCGTTTGGCGAAGTGGTCACGGGTGGCCTGGATGCCGTCGGGGATGTAGACGAAGCCGAGGACCACCAGGGTGATGACGACGAGGACGGTGATCCAGGTGCCGATGCGGTCGAAGACGCGGCGGAGGCGGGGGCGGTCGCCCGCCCAGGGGGTCTCGCTGCGCCGGCCGCCGAAGAGGCGGCGCCACCAGGGGGCGGGTGCGGTGGTGTGCTCGTCGGTGCGGTCCAGGGGCATCGCGCAGCGCGCGCAGTAGTGGCGGTCGGGGCGGTTGGGGGTGGAACACCACGGGCACGGCGGGCCGTTGGCGATGTCCGGCTGGTGGGCGGGGGCGCGGACCTGCGGCCGGTCGGCGTCGGGGCGGCCGGGCAGGACCGGGGCGACGGCGGGGGGCGGGGTCGGGCCCTGGGCCTCCGGTTCGGCGACGGGGACGAGGAGGGAGCGGGCGCGGTCGGACATCGTGTCGGTGAGGGCGTTCGGGGGCGGAGCCGACGCCGTGGGGGTGGTGGGGGCGGTCTCGTCGACGCCCGGAGTGCGGGGACGGGGAGAGGCGGGAGCCGCGGGTGCGCCGCCCGGCCCATGGGCCGCCGCCGGTCCGGTGGCTCCCGTGCTCCCGGCAGACCCGGGCGTCCCGGACGCCGCGGCTCCCGCGGCGCTCCACGCGCCGTCGGCGTCGCGGCGCCCCGCGTCGGTCCCGGCCGTCCCGTCGGGCCCGGAGGCGTCCGCCGGGTGGCGCGGGTGGGGCACCCGCGGCGTCTCCGCGGTGCGGTCGTCCGGTCCGCCGGTGGCGGGCGCCGGGCGGTCGTGCCGGGCGGGGGGCACACCCGTGCCGCCGGGGCCCGGGCGGGAGAAGGCGTCCCAGCCGGGGTTCTGGTCGGCCGAGGAGGCCGCGGGCTGCGTGGTGCGGGCGCCGGACTGGTCCCAGCGGAGTACGGCACCGCACGCGTCGCAGAAGGACTGGCCCGGTTCCGCGCGGGTTCCGCACTCGGCGCAGTTCTGCGTGGTCATCTCTCCGGGGTCCTTTCGGAGGCGGTCACTTCGACCGTGTAGGGCATGTGAGCGGGGCGGGCGGCGGCGACGAGGGCGTCCAGCCGATGGATGTCGGCCGGGGTCGGGTCGGGCAGCCGGAGGGCGACGTGCAGCCGGGGGCGGGGTCTGCCGGGGAACGGTCCGAGGGGGCGGGCGTTCCATTCGGCGCCGCCGCTCTCGGTGATGACGGGTTCGACGCCGAACGCGAGCAGTACGGCCTCGGACAGGCCCTGCCGGGTGCCGCGCACGCGGTGCAGCCGGGCGGCGGCGGCGACGGCGGCGCGCAGCCGGTCCTCGGGTTCCGTGCCGTCGGTCTCGGCGCCGACCCAGGTGCCGAGCCACTGGGCGAAGTCGGCCGGGGTGAGGGCGGGGTCGAAGTAGGTGTCCAGGCAGTCCAGGACGCTCAGGATGGGGGCGATGACGTCGTCGAGTCCGCCGACGAACCGCTGGGCCAGGTCGTCGTCGGCGAAGACGGCCGGGAGCAGGGTGCTGATCGGCAGCGAGGAGCCGAGTCCGTCGACGGAGCCCCGGTACGTCGTGGCCGTCACGCGCTGTCCCCGATCACTCGGACGCGGTGGTCGAAGGAGAAGACCAGCGAGGGCGGTTGCAGGTCGATGCGGTCGGTGGGGTCGCCGCGCTTGCCGGTGAGGGGGTCCGCGGGGTGCAGGACGACCTCGTCGACGAGTTCGACGCCGGGCACGCGCTGGAGCACGGCGAAGACCTCACCGGTCTGCACGGGGCGCCCGAAGGGCCAGCCCCTGCCGTCGGCGCCGCCGGTGAGCGGGTCGAGGTGGCGGTAGAGGGCGTCGTGGGTCTGGCGGCGTACGCGGTCGGCGTCGACGCCGCGGAAGGCGTGGACGGTGGCGACGACGGTGACGCCCTGGTAGTAGGGCGGGCCGACGGCGAGGCGGGTGCCGATGAGGCGGCGTTCGTCGAGGTGGCGGGTGATGCGGCTCAGGAGGGCGTCGCCGGGGACGAGCTGTTCGAAGCGGAGCCGGCCGCCCGGGTCGGGGACGGCCTGGGGGACGACCAGGACGCGGACGGCGTGGGCGCCGTATTCGTTCTCCTCGCCCTCCAGGCAGGTGATGCGGGCGGTCTCGGGGGCGGCGCGGCGGGCGAGTTCCTCGTAGTCGCGCAGGGTGACGGCGCGTTCCTGGGCGCGCAGCGTGATCGGCGCCCGGAGCTTCGCCTCCTCGACGGTCTCGCCGTCCACGCCGCCGCGGGCGGCCTCGCGGTTGACGACCTCGGAGACGTACGGGATGGAGGTGCGCAGCACCTGTACGGCGCCGCGGGCCACGTTGCCGGCCCTGCCCCCGCCGGTGCGGTAGCGGCGGGCGCGGATGACGGCGCCCTTGGGGGCGACGGTGCCGTACTGGCGCAGGGTGCCGTCGGGTTCGCGGACGGCGGGGCCGAAGGCGATCTCGCCGGTGGCGGCGTCCAGGGTGATGTGGTGGTCGTCGGGGCGGGAGCCCGCGAAGTGCGGGACGACCTGCCAGTCCTGCCAGCCGTCGTCGCCGGCGGCGGTCTGGAGGAGGACGGGCGGGTCGTCGGCGACGACCGGGGCGTGTTCGAGCCTCAGCCGCTGGCCGGGCAGGCCGGTGGACTCGCCGAGGGTCTCGTCGTACACGGTCTCGGCGTGGACGGTGCCGGTGGTGCCGCCGATGGTGTAGGCCTCCGCGGAGCGGATGGTCGGCGAGGTGGTGTAGAAGGGCTGGCCGGGCAGCGGTTCGGTGACGCGGCAGCGGATCCAGCCGGCCTCGTGGCCGCCGTTGCGGGACAGGACGTGGCCGCCGGGGATGTGCAGCACGATGTCACCGGGGCGGTTGAGGCCGCCGGTGCCGTCGCGGTCGACCTCGCAGGGCTGCCAGCCGTCCTCGGTCCAGGCCTCCCAGACCAGCGGCGGCTGGCGGGGGTCGACGCCGACGCCGTCGACGCGGCTGTCGAGTTCGAGGGCGAGCGCGCAGTGCGGGGTGGCCGAGGTGAGGCCGATGAGCATGCAGTCGCCGGGGCCGGGGGCCTCGGCGAAGCACATCACGTCCTTGCTCTCGGCGAGGTCCGTGGTGCGGTCGGTGACGGCCTCGCCGCGGTGCTGCACGACCAGGTGGCCGAGCGAGCACGGGACGATGCTCAGGTCGCGCTCGGTGGCGAAGACGACGGCCTCGTCGCGCTCGGTGCGCAGGGTGGCGACCTCGGTGCCGACCGGGACCAGGATCGTGTCCTCCTGCGGTGCGGACAGCCAGAAGGTGACGTCCGTGCGGGCGGCGGAGGGCGGGAAGAGCGTGATGCCGACCAGGTCGAGGAAGGCGAGGTGGTTCTTCTCCGGCACCCGGTTGAGGCGGTAGACGATCTGGTCGGCCATGTGGGCGAGCGTCTCGACGAGCGTGATGCCCGGGTCGGAGACGTTGTGGTCGGTCCACTCCGGGGCGCGCTGCTGGATGTAACGCTTGGCGTCGTCGACGAACTGCTGGAAGCGCCGGTCGTCGAGGTTGGGGGAGGGCAGGGGCATCAGCGGTCGCTTTCGGGAGAGCCCGGGAGGCCGGCGGGACCGGCGGGGAGGTCGGGCTCGTCGTGGGAGGGGATGACGTAGAACGGGAAGACGAGGCTGCGCGGGTTGTTGGTGCCGCGGATCGAGTAGCGGACGTCGATGTACAGGACGTTCTGGCCTTCGCCGGTGGAGACCTCGACGTCGTGGACCTCGATGCGCGGCTCCCAGCGGTCCAGGCTGAGGTGCACCTCGTGCTGGATGCGGCCGGCGGTCTGCTCGTTGACCGGGGCGAAGACCAGGTCGTGGATGGCGCAGCCGAACTCCGGCCGCATCGGCCGCTCGCCGGGAGCGGTGGCGAGGACGAGCCGCATGGCCTCCTCCACCTCCTGCTCGCCGCTGACGAGGGCGATCCCGCCGGTCGGTCCGATGCGCATGGGGAACGCCCAGCCGGAGCCGACGAACTGCTCGGCCATCAGAGAACCACCCTTGTCGTGTGCAGAGTCTTCGGTACCGCTGTCATGGGATGGGGTACGGCTTGTTGTTGACCAGGACCACGCCCTGGAGCATGAGGGTCGCCGCGCGGATGCCGACGTTGGCGATGGAGTTGACCTGGAGGGTGCCACCGGAGGTGATCATGGTGGCGCCCAGGGCCTTGAGGTTGAGCGCGCCCATCGCGTCGACGGTGACGGCGCCGGTCAGCGACTTGACGTTGACCATGCCGCGGCCCTGGATGTCGAGCAGCCCGCCGCTCTTGATGCTGAGTCTGCGTCCGGCGCTGAGGGTGAGGTCCGTTCCCGCGTCGATGGACACCGAGCGGCTGCCGGTGATGCTGACGGAGCCCTTGCTGTCGACGGTGATCTCGGTCTTGGTGCGGTCGAGGTTGATGGTCAGCTTGTCGTTGCCGCTGGCGATCCGGACGCCCTGCTTGCGCCCCCCGGTCTGCTGGCTGAGCAGGTCGACCCGGTTGCCCTGGCGGTCGGACAGGGTGTGCCGGGCGGCCTTCTTCTTCATGCCGTCGTGCAGGGGCACGTCGTTCACCTTGGTCGGCAGGTCCCGGCCGTTGTAGAGCCCGCCGATCACGAACGGGTGGTCGAGGGCGCCCCGGTCGAAGGCGACCAGCACCTCGTCGCCGACGTCCATGGGGAAGACGCCGCCGCCGCCCACGCCGCCCATCTGCACGCTGCGCGCCCAGTCGCTGACGTAGGTGTCGTCCAGCCACGGGAACTGCAGCTTGACCCTGCCCTGCTTGAGGGGGTCCTGCACGTCGGTGACGATGGCGTTGGCGACGCTGGGCAGCCGGGCGGCGCTCGCGGGGTCGGCACCGCCGCTGCCGCCCGAGGCCAGTCCGTACAGGGAACGCCACTGGCGTCCGCTGACGGTGATCCACGACTCGTAGGCCTTGCCGTCGCCGAAGTGGTGGCGTACCGAGGTGACGGTGTACTTGCCCTCGAAGGGCTTGCCGACGTCGCTGAGCGCGACCGGCACACCGGGCCGCAGGTCGGGGCTGCCGTGGACGGCGACCTCCAGCTCGGCGAAGGAGGACGTGACGTCGGCGGCGAGGGCCTTCGCGGCGTGCCGGACCTCGTCCTGCTTGTCGTAAGGGTTGGCGGTCTCGACGAGCTTGGCGGCCTTGAACTTGCCGGCGGCCTCCCCGGGCGTGGAGCCGATGGTGATGCCCGGGTCGGTGGTGGCGGGCGCGATCTCGGTGATCTTCTTCTTGGTGGTGACGTTCCAGCCGCGCGACTCGACCTTGCCCACCTGGTCGGCGGCGGTCACCGCGGCCCGCAGCCGCAGGATGTCGTGGCCGGCCTGGAGCACGAAGGCGCTCTGGTCGCCCTTGGTCTTCGGGGAGGGCGCGCCGGAGGACGGGTTCGCCGTGACGAACCGGAACTTCCCCTTGGCGTCCACGTACATCACCACGTTGTTCTCGTCGGCGAGCCGTGAGAGGAAGTCCCAGTCGGTGACGTTGGACTGGCTGATGAACCCGTACATGCCCTTCGTCGACTGGATCCTGCCGACGGACACGCCGTCCATCTCGGCGAGTTTGCGGGCGATGTCGGAGGCCTTCTGGTTGCGGTACGCGGCCACGCGGCGCTGGCGCATCATGCGGTGCCCGAAGTCGTAGCCGCGGATCACGGTGAAGCTGCCGGTGCCGTCGTAGTCGGCCTCCATGGCGGTGACCTCGCCGGTCAGCAGCGGCTTGCCGACGCCCTGGCCGTCGGCGATCGGCGTGATGACCACCCTGGTGCCGAACTTCACCGCCAGCTTGTCGAGGACCAGGTGGTAGGGGTCGCGGAAGGTGAGCCGGAAGGCCGCGGGCACGCCGACGCCCTGGTCGACCCAGCCTTCGACGAGCATCGGAGCGATGTCGTCGGGCAGCTTCGCGGAGCCGATCCGCACCTCGACGATGCTGGAGAACGCGGGACGCACCATCAGTGAGGCACCTCCTCGGCGGCCGGCAGGATGAGTTCCGTGCCGTTCGCCAGGTGGGACGGGTCGTCGATGCCGTTGGCCTCGGCGATCGCCCGCCAGGAGGTGGCGCTGCCGTACTCGCGCCAGGCCAGCGACTCGAGCGAGTCGCCGGCGACGACCCGGTGCACGCGCTGCGCGGTGAGCGCGCCGGAGGTCGGGTTCTGCCCGCGGGTCGGGCCGGGGATCTCGACCAGGTGCACCTGGCAGGTGGCGCGGATGGGGACGCCGGTGGTGCTGAAGAGCGTGTAGGACGCCTCGACGGACGCCACGTAGGCGGTGAACCGGGCCGTGGAGAACGACCCCCATTCGAAGACCACCCAGGGCGGCGAGGGCTGCTTGGCGGCGAGGCTGTCGGAGGTCACCTCGCAGCAGGTCAGCAGTGACTCGACCTTCTTGAGCACCGTGTTGCCGGTGGGCTTCATGGAGGAGTCCAGGAAGATCTCCAGGGTCATCTCCCGCGGCTCGGCGCCCATGAACTGCGGCTTCGCGGCCTTGCGCACGGCCGCCGTCGGCGTCGCCTTCCACTGGGTCCGCTGGGTGAGGGACAGCTGGGCCGGGTTGAACTCGAAGTCGAACGTCCGTATCAGCCCGCCGGGTGTGGTGGTCGTGCCGGTGGGCGGCTCGTGGATCGCGAGGTTGGCGCGTACGAGGCTCTTGCCGGCGCCCTTGCTGCCTTTGGCCATGGGTGTTCCTCTCTGCTCTGTGGCGCCGTCAGTCCGTGAATCCGTGGTGGGCGATCTCCAGGACCTCCGTGGCCACGGCCGGGCTGTTGGGGTCGAGGCTGGGCCCTTGCCAGCTGACGGGCAGTACGTCGATCAGTCCCCAGCGGGCGACCAGTGACCCGTCCGCGCGCAGGGCCGAGATCTGCGCGGTGGGCCGGTTGATCCCGGTCTGGATGGAGGAGATCCACTTGGCGACCTTCGCCGTGTCCGGGGTGAGGGGGCGGGTCAGCCGGATGTTGGAGAAGGAGACGCGGGTGGGCAGCTGCCACACGAACCCGTTGTTGCCGCCCTCCTGGCGCTGCTCGATCTCCACCTGGGACGACAGGCCGTCGCACCCGTTCCAGTAACCGAGGCTCTCGCCGTCGATGGTGAGGGTGAACCAGATCGTGGAGCCCGGGTCCTGGCGGGGCATCGGGGGTGGGCCTTTCTGTCGGGTGTGCCGTGGCGGCTCGGCCGGCGGCGGGGGCCGGTCGGGGGATGGCCGGTCGGGAGGGGACCGGTCAGCGGGGGTCGCGGAGTCTGCCGATCCGTTCGCGGTCCATCCGCAGGTCGGTGCGGACGAGGCGGGTGACGCGGCCGATGATCCGGTGCACCAGCTCGTCCAGCTGGAAGTCGGTCAGCTCGCGCGGGTCGAAGCCGCCGTTCGGGACCGCCGTGTACGCGGGCGGCGGGTCGGCCGGTGCCGCACCCGAGGAGGCGGCGACGGCCGTGTACGGGGGCGGGCCGCCGGGCGGGGACGCGCTGTAGGAGGGCGGCGGATCGGCCGGGGGGCCGGCCGGCGGGTCGGCCGGCGGGGTGTGCTGCGAGGACGCCGAGTGCCGGAAGCGGCTGAGGCTGGAAGCCACCGTGGACGCCGCCGCCGCGGCGAGGGCACCGGTGGTGCGGCCGCGGCCGAACGCGCGCTGCACGGGGAGCTCGGGCGTGGTCTGCTCGGGCGCCGCCGCCGGTACGCCGGCGGCCGGGAGCGGGACGGGCGGCGCCGGCCGGGGCGGCGTGAGGGGGGCCACCGGGAGCGCGGTCCGGGTGGCGGCGGCGCCGGGGTGCGCGGGCCGGCGCAGGGGTACGGCCGCCCTGGCGGACGTGGCCTGCGTGGCGTGGGCGCGCTGCACGGGGGGCGCGGAGGGCGCGGGGAGCGCAGCGGGCGCGGGAGGGGGGCCGCCGGGGGCGGGGGAGGCCGGCGCGAGGGGCGGCGCGAGAACGGACGTCCCCGGGAACGCCGGGGGCGCCGAGGCCACCGCGGGGGAGGGCGGTGCGGGTGCGGGGGGCGGCGCCGAGGGGGCGGTCGGGGCGGTGGCCCGTTGGACGGGCGGAGGCGTACGTCCCTCGGTGCGGGGAGCGTTGGGGGCCGGGGGCCGGGTCGTCAGCGGCGCGGTACCGGCCGGCGCCGTGGCGAGCGGAGCGCCGAGCGGGGAACGGCGCGGGGCCGAGGCGGCCGGTGCCGGGCCGGCGGCGGATGCCTGCGGGGCGGTTCGGGGGCCCGTGTCCGGGCGTGCGGCGGTGACCGGCCTGGAGACGGGGGCGCCGAGGCCGATCCGGGGCGCCGTGGCGCTGCGCTGCACCGGACGTGCCGGGGCGGGGGCGGCGGCCTTCTCGGTGAGGGGAACGGCGGCCGGGCCGGCCGGTCCCGCCGGGTCGGCGGGCCCCGGGAGGGACCGCTGGACGAGGGGCGGCGCGGACGTGACGGGCGGGACGGAGGGGGCGGGGGCGACGTGGGTGGCGTGGCCGTCGCGGGTGTCGTGGTGGGCGGCAGGCGTCGGGCCGGCCGCGGGCGGGTTCGGCACAGCGGCGGACCGGTCCGTGGCGCGCTGTACCGGCGGCGGCGCCGTGTGCGAGGTCGGAGCGGGGCCGGCGGGTGACCGCGGTGCCGTGCCGGGCGCCGTCGGGTCGGCGGCGTGGGGGGCGCGGCGGACCGGCGCGGGCTGCGGGGCCTTCGGCCGGCCGGGGGCCGCCGCCTGCCGCTGGACAGGGGGCTGTGCACCGCCCTGGGCGGAGGGCTGCGTACCGCTCGGGGCAGGGGGCTGCGCACCGCGTGGGGCGACGGGCCGGCCGGTGGTCGCGGGGGAAGGGTTCGCCGACGGGGGCGGTGTCGCGGACCTCTGTACTCCGGTCACCCCGCCGGCGTCGCCGGAGGGAGTGCTTCCGCGGGCGCCCGGGTGGTGTCCCTGCCCCGCGGGGCCGCCTGACGGCAGGTCGGTGCCGGCCGGCCGGGACGAGGTGGGCCGTCCCTCGCCGCTGCCGGATCCCTGCGCGGGGCTGGTCCGTGCCACGGCGCGTCGTACCGGCGGGGTGCCGGCCCCACTGGTTCGGGAGGCGCTGCCGCGGCTGTCGGCGCGTGCGCCGGGGGCCTCGGCGGCGCGGTCGGTGCGGGCGGTCGCCCGCTGGACCGGGGCGCCGGCCGTCGCGCCGCCGTCCGGTGCGGATGCCGCTCGGACGGGAGGGACGGCGGGCTGGCGGTGCGGGGGCACGGCCCGTTGGACGGGGGCGCCGGCCGCGCCGTCACCGGCCGGCGGAGCCGGCTGCCCGGCGGGCGGTACGGCCTTCGACGACGGTGACGGTGACGGTGGCGTCGCGGGTGCCGCCGCGCCACCGGTGCGCGGGGCGCCGTCGGCGGGCCGGGACGCAGCCCGCTGTACCGGGAGGCCGGTCGTGCCGCTGTCGGCCGGGGCGGCCGTCCGGCCACCGACGGGGTCGGCCTTGGGCGCGGGCGCGGGGGTGGAGCCGGGTGTGGCGGAGGTGGAGCCGGTGGGGGGCCCGGACGCCGCCCGCTGCACCGGGGGGTGGCCCGCCGCGCTGCCCGGTGCGGGTGGGGCGGGCTGCGGCACGGCGCGCTGCACCGGCGTGCCGGTCGTCGTGTCGCTGCCGGGCGCGGACGCCGTCCGACCGCCGGACCGGGAGGCGGCGGGCCCGGGGGTGGCGCGGGTGGCGGAATCCGGGCCGGGGTGCTGCGGCACCGCCCGCTGCACGGGGGCGCCGGGCGGCGTGGCCTGCGGCGGGGTGGCCCGGCGCCCGCCGGTGGGAGCGGCCCCGTGGGCGGAACCGGTGCGGGTGCCCGGAACCGGGCCCGCCTGCGGTACGGCGCGTTGTGCCGGAGCAGCGGGGGCCGCGTCGCTGTTCGCCGCGGGAGTCGTCCGCTCGCCGGTCTGCGGTACGGGGCGTCGTACGGGTGTGCCGGGTGCCGGGGCGCCGTCCGGCGCGGGCGTCGTCCGGGTGCCGGATCGCGGCACCGCTCGCTGGACCGGCGTGCCGGAGTCCGTACCGGTGCCCGTGGCGGGTGAGGTCCGGCCGTCGGCCCGGGGCACGGCGCGCTGGACCGGCGTGCCGGTTGCCGCGCCGGTCGCCGTGCCGTCGCCGGAGGTGGCCGGTGCGGGGGAGTCGCCCCGGGCGCCGGCGGCAGGGGCGGCGCCGGGCACCGCTCGCTGTACCGGGAGGCCGGCCGAGGCGTCGCGGCCCGGTGCGGGCGGTGCCGGGGTGCCGGTGGCCGTCGGCCGGTGCTGGTGCGGGCGTACGGCCCGTTGCACGGGGGCGTCGGCGGATGCCGCGGCTGACGCCGCCCCGTCACCGGGCGGGTGGCTCGGGGAGGCGCCCCGGGGGTGCGCCGAGCCGGGGCCCCCGCGGTCACCGTCCGACGACGACGGCGCCGCTCCCGAGGAGGCGGGCCCGGCGTCCGAGGACCGGCGGGTCGCGGGCAGGGCCCGGCGCTGCACGGCCGACGGCCCGGACGGGGCCTTGGTCAGCGGGGTCCGGGGGCGGGGCGGGGCGGGCGGCACCGGTGTCACGCGGACGCCGCGGGACGCCCGGGGCGCCGGTGTGCTCGCCGGAGTCGCGGACGACGCCGAAGCGGCGGAGTACGACCGCTGCACCGGCGTCGCCGGGAGGGCGGGCGCCGGTGCGGGCGTGGCGGCCGGACCCGTCCGCGTGGCCGGCGCGGAAGCCGTGGGCACGGGCGTGGGCGTGGGCGTGGGCGTCGGGGTCGGCCCCGGTATCGCCCGCAGCGGTGCGACCGGCATCCGCTGTACCGCGGGCGTGCCGGGCGGGGTCACCGACGGCAGGGTCTGCGCGGGACGTTCGGGGCCCGCCGGGCGGGCCGGCGTGCCGAGCGCCCCGGACAGCATGCTGTCGCCCGCTGCCGGGTTCAGGACAGCGGGGGACGGCGTTCCCGTGAACGACGGGTTCTGCCAGGTCGGCAGCCGTCCTCCGAACCCGGCGTCCGCGACTCCGGCGGGTGAGGCGCCCGCCGCCCGCTGGATCGGCGGCAGGCCCGCCCAGGCGGCGACGGCCACGGGCGGCGCGGGGTCGGGCGTGGTACGTGCCGTACCCCCGCCCCCCGCCGGGCCCGGGGCCTCGGCCGGGGGCGTCTGCCGCTCCCCGCCGGTGCCGTCACGGCGTCCCCGCAGCCGGTCCAGGAATCCCACCGATCAGCCCTCCGCCGTGCCACGCGTCACGAGCGACGCGATCTGGTCCGTGTACCGGCGGCGGTCCTGGTGTTCCAGGTCCAGGATCGCCTCCAGGCTCCAGTGGAAGTGGTAGGCGACGTACGCGATCTCCTCGTGCAGCCGGTCGGTCGCGTACGTCACGATTCCCCCAGGCGGCTCCCGCCGAGTTCCACCTCGAAAGGCTCCGTGCAGTGCGGGCACTGCACGGCCGCGCGGGTGTGGCCCTCCGCGTTGATCTGGCGGTAGAAGTCCTGCAGGAACGCCAGGTCGGAGGCGAACATGTTCTCCACGATCCCGTCGTGCACCATCGCCAGCGTGCCCAGCCGGGTGATGACCCGGCCGAGCAGCACCACCGACAGGTACGCCGGGTTCTCCTGGACCCGCACGTCGCGCAGCGGGATCAGCTCGTCCCGTGCCGTCGACAGGCGCATCACACCGTCCCGGTGGACCGTGCCCGAGTCGTCGACGTACCCGCGCGGCAGCTCGAAGGGGAACTCGGTCTGCAACCGCTGCCGCGGTGCCACGTCGGCGGGCACACCGGCCGGCGGACCGGCCGGTGTCTCCGCCGGAGCGGCGGCGGGAGCCGAACGGGGGAAGTCCGCTCCCGCCGCCGCCGTCTGGGGGGCCGGGGCTGACGCCCCGGCAGCCGAACGCCGCATTACTCGATGACCAGCTCTTCGAAGACGATGGTCACGGTCTCGGTGAGCTGCGAGGCCTCGCCGGCCTTGAGAGCGCTGGCGTCGATCTTGCTGCACCAGGCGTTGCGCATGTTGTAACGCTTCACCGGGTTGCTCTGGTAATCCATCATGATGATGGAGGCGTTCTTGCGGGCCGTGCTCATCTGACCGGCGATCGAGTCGTTGATCCACGACGTGAACGCCGGCGACTGGGTCATGCCGCGCACGACGGTGCACTGCCCGTCCTTCGTCGTGCCCGGCAGCAGGGCGACCTCCAGGCTGCCCTGCGGGGTGTTCTGGTAGGTCTTGATGACGTCCTGCTCGATGGAGATGCCGTTGACCTCCGAGAGGTACTCGACCATCACACCGTCGATCTGGAGGCCGAAATTATGTGAAGTAAGGGAGTCACCCTGGGCGGGATTCACGTGTTCTCTGTCCTTCTATGCTTCTAGACGATGGCGTACGAGGTGACGTACCGGGGCCACGACGCAGGCGGCCGGCCTACTCCTCCAGCTCCCCGCTGCCGCTGGAGAACTGGGCCAGCCGGAAGATCACGAACTCGGCGGGCTTGACCGGGGCGATGCCGATCTCGCAGACCACCCGGCCGAGGTCGACCGACTCCGGCGGGTTGGTCTCGTCGTCGCACTTGACGTAGTACGCCTCCTCCGGGCGGGAGCCGAACAGGGCACCGCTGCGCCACTCGTTGACGAGGAACGCGGAGACGTTGCGCCGGATGCGGGCCCAGAGGTTGTGGTCGTTCGGCTCGAACACCACCCACTGGGTGCCGAGCAGGATCGACTCCTCCAGGTAGTTGAAGTACCGGCGGATGTTCAGGTAGCGCCAGGCCGGGTCGGAGGAGAGGGTGCGGGCGCCCCAGACGCGGATGCCGCGGCCCGGGAAGGAGCGGATGCAGTTGACGCCGATCGGGTTGAGCAGGTCCTGCTCGCCGCGGGTGATCTGGAGTTCGAGCTCGACGGCGCCGCGGACGACCTCGTTGGCGGGGGCCTTGTGCACACCGCGCTCGAAGTCGTTGCGGGCCCAGATGCCGGCGACGTGGCCGCTCGGCGGGACCAGGCGGGACTGGCCGCTGGCCGGGTCGAAGGACTTGATCCAGGGGTAGTACAGGGCCGCGTACTTGGAGTCGTAGCCGGCCGTCTCCTGGCGCCAGACACGGATCTGGCGGGCGTTCTGGCCGGGCGGCGGGTCGATGATGGCGACGCGGTCGCCCATCAGCTCGCAGTGGGCGATGAGACCGAGCTGGACGGCCTTCACGGCCTCCAGGTCGATCGCGCCGCGCTGGTAGGCGGCCATCAGGTCGGGCACCGCGACCATGGAGATCTCGTCGATGGCCTCCAGGCCGCCGAAGCCGGTGCGGTCCGCGGAGTCGCCGAGGTACTGGGCCGGCCCGGGGTGCGCGCTCTCGGCCTTCTGGGCCGGTACGGCGGGGGCGGCGGCCGGCGGGGCGGGCAGCGTCAGGGTCTGGTTCTCCGGGCGGGCCAGCTGCGCGGACGGCGCGGCCTCCGTCACGGAGATGAGCTTGGAGCGCTCCTTGACCTGGGTGACGACGTAGGAGCGGTTGCCCTTCTTGGCGCTCACGTCGAACGTCTCGACCGGCTTGTCGCCGTCCTTGACGATCAGCTTGAAGCGCTCGGCGGGGCCCTCGCCCTCGGGGTCGGCGACCTCGACGGTCAGCGGGCCGCTCTGGCCGGCGGCGGTGGCCGTCACGGCGAAGGTGCCGAGCTGCTTGGGCTCGGCGGCGGGGAGGGCGGCCGGGGTGGCGGAACCCGTCACCGCGGCGGGGGCGGAGCCCTTGTCCAGGGCGTCGCCGGAGGCGTCCTCGGGTGAGCCGCCGACCCGGACGACGTAGGCGGCGGAGCCCCCGTTGTTGAAGAACCCGTAGACGGAGTGCGCGAGGTAGTACCCGCCGGTGAAGTCACCGAAGGCCGCGACGTACTGCGTCCAGTTGGTCACCAGCGTGGGCTCGTTCAGCGGGCCGGTGGGCGCGAGCCCGACGAAGGCCGCCACCGACGTGCCCACTCCCTCGATCGGGCGCGAGCCGCTGGCCACCTCCTCGACGTAGACGCCGGGCGACAGGTAGGACGGCATGCTCTGCTCTCCTCGGGGTACGAGACAGGACGCCCCTCAGCCTCGCGCGCGCGTCCGCGCCACCGAAACGTCCTAGGGTGCCGGAGTGGGGGCACGCTCATTGCCCCTGGTCGTGCCCGTTGGGGCAGACTCCTCGTCCTTCTCTGGTGGGCGGCTTCCGTTTCTGATTCAACAGCGGGTGTTGGGTATCAGTTCGCCAGGATGACACCTCGTGGCCATGCCCGGAACGGGTGAGCCGTCCAGCCGCCCCGGGGCGGGCACCGCGGGGAGAGGACGGTGACGGAACCGGCCGCGGTCGTGATCGACGTTCAGGGGTGCGGGCGCGCGACACGGGACGGGCCGGGGACGGACCGGGGGCCGGGCCGGGCGCGGCGGGTCACCGGCAGCGGGGCCGGCCGCCGCGGTCCGCGCGAGCGGCGTGCTCCGGCCTCAGCCGTGCGGCGGCCGGAGCACCGAGCCCCCGGGGTGGCTGCCGGTTCCACGGCGTCCCCGGTGCCGCGACGGGTGCCGGCCATCCGGCGCCCGGCCGGGAACACAGGCGCCCCGCCGGGCCGCCTGGTGAGAGGCCGCAGGCCGGTCCGGTCCTTCAGCCGGTCCTTGAGAAGGAGTCACCCGTGTTGGACCGCTCGCACGAAACGCAGACACGCCGCGCCGCCGATCCTGCTCGGCGCCGCCCTCAACGGCCGCAGCCCGCCCTGGCCTCCTTGCAGGCCCGGGCGGGGAACCGAGCCGTCACCGCGGCGATCCAGCGCGCGTCGGGTGTTCCCACCGGGGAGGCGGAGGCCGCGACGGCGGAGCGGCGCCGGCGGGCGGAGCTGGCGGCCGCGGCGGCGGAGCGGCGACGGCAGCCGAGGGCGGAGGAAGCCGAGGCGGCGGGGCCTCGGGAGGAGGGGACAGCGGCGGAGGAGCGGCGCCGGCGGGCGGAGTTGGCGGCCGCGGCGGCGGAGAAGCGCCGGGAACCGGAAGCGGCGGTCGCGGAGGCTGCGGCGGAGGGCCGGCAGCGGAGCGGGACCCGCGGCCTGTTCGGTGCGCGGGACAGGCTCAAGGAGGCCACCGGGAAGCTCACGCAGATCCTCGGCACCTCCAAGGCCGACAAGTCCAAGAAGGTCCTCGACGTGCCCGACACGATGGCCACCCGCGTCAACGGGCCGACGGAGGGGGGTGTCCGGTCGCACGGGCTGGCCACGTCGAACGCCGGTCAGGTGCAGGACACCGCGATCCAGGGACAGGTCGGCTCCGGGATCAACCTCGTGACCGACTCCCTGGGGCTCTTCAACGACCTGCGCGCCCTGGCGGCCGGGTTCAAGGGCCGCAACGCCACGGGGCCGGCGTCCCACAAGCCCAGGAAGGACGTGAACGGCAAGCCTCTCGGCGCGGCGCAGAACACCGCCATGGTCGTCGGAGACGTCGGGAGCGTGGGGAACGCCGCGGCGAGGAACGCCGGCCGGCTGGAGGGGGTGACCGCCCTCGCGGAGATGTCCGGCGGTGCCACCGTGGTCTTCTCCGTGCTGATCGCCACCCGTGACGCCGCCGCCATCTGGAAGACCTACCACAAGGACCGCACACTCAAGGGAATGGTCCAGGAAGCCCCCGGCGAGTCTCCGGAGGCCGCGGGGCGGCTCCAGGAGGTGCTCGACCGGCTGGGGCAGGCGCAGGCGGGACTGGACCGGGTCAAGGCCCTGCCGCCCCGCCGGCTGCTCCAGCTCGCCGCCGCGAGGGAGGAGGACATGGCGAAGTTCGCCCGGCAGGTCAACGGCTTCACGAACCAACTCCACGCCCACCTCGCCGAAGTGGGCCGGTACGCGCGGCACAAGCAGCACACCAAGGTGGGCAAGCGCATCGCCAACCTGGGGGGCAACTCGGTGCGTACCGCCGGCGGCGGGCTGGCGATCGCGGCCGCCGCCGGGGCGGTCAGCGGTCCGGCCGCACCCGCCGTGGCCGGCGTGGCGGCGGCGTTCCTGCTCGGCAACGCCGTCTACAAGGGAACCAGGGCGGGCAGCAACCGGTACGAGGAGGCGCGCCACCCCGACCGGTGGGCCCGGCCCACCCTCGCCCAGGACGAGACGCGGATGCCCGAGGCCCCGCCGGCCGACGGGGCCCGACGGGGCGACGCGCTGAAGGAGTTCTTCAAGGTGACGAAATCCGTCAAGCAGGGCAAGCGTCACTTCATGGCGCAGAAGCTCTACGCGCTCGCCGCCGGACCGGACGTCCCCGTGGGCAAGAGCGTTCCCGCCGAGATCCGTACACCGGCACGTGCGCTGCTCGTGGTCCTCAAGGCCGGCCCGGTCCAGCACCGGCTGTCGCAGCAGGAGTGGGAGGAGTCGCTCAACAAGCCCGAACTGCAGAGCGCCTGGGAGAAGGAGATAACCAACCAGCTCTCCTCGGCGTGACCGCCACCGCCGTGGCCCGCCGGCGACGCCCCGCCGGGGGCTCGCCGGTCCGCGCCGGGCCGGTAGCGGCCCGGTCCGGTGGTCCTGCCCCCGTGGTTGCCCGCACGGACCTGCCGGGAGGCGGGGCGCTCGGATAAGGGTGGTGGTCAACCGTCAGGTGTGGAGGGGAGCATGGTGCGCGCGTACGAGGAAGCCGCCGGCGAGAAGGCCGCCAGGCCCGGTGCGGCCCCGCGCCGCGCGGTGACCGCGCCCATCGGCGCGCGAGGCGGGCCGATGACTCCCGCGACGGCCCTGGCGCTCCAGCGCTCCGTCGGCAACCGGGCCGTCGCGCGCCTCGTCGACGAGGAGCAGCACGTGCACGGTGCCGGCTGCGGGCACGGCGGTGTCGAGGACGGCAGCCCGGCGGGCCAGCGTCAGCTCCTGGACGCGGCCCTGGCCACTCCGAGCCGTCCGCTCTCAGGGTCGCTGCTCTCCGAGGCGGGGTCGTTCTACCAGAACGACCTCTCCGCCGCCCGCATCCACGACAACCCGACGGCCCAGCGCGCGACCGTGGCGCTGGGCGCCCAGGCCATGACGGTCGGCACCCACGTCTTCCTCGGGCCGCAGGCGGCCGGCCGGAAGGACCTCATCGGCCACGAGCTGGGCCACGTCGACAAGAACCTCCGAGGCAACCGCGAAACCGGCAACAACAACGGCGCCGGAGTCACCGTGACCGACCCGGGCCAGGACTCCGAGCGGACCGCGGCTGCCGACGGTGCCGCCTTCGCCGCGGGGGCGCAGACGGCACCGTCCGTCCTCGCCCAGCGGGCGGCCGCTGACCACGTGGACGACGCGGAGTAGTGCTCCGGCAGCCGGGTGGGGCGGTGCCTCGGGGCAACTAAGTTTGCCCCAACGGCTCCTGACGAAACATGTCCCGTCCCGTAGCGTCTTCGTGTGAGCCTTTGGACTTCCCTGGAGCCCGCGTCCGCCACGGTCGACCCCGGCAGCAGCACGCGTGTGCGCCTGCGGGTCCGCAACACCGGTGATGTGGTGGATGAGTACCGGTTCGAGCCCGTGGGGGATGTAGCGCCCTGGACGACGGTGGAGCCGCAGACGCTGCGGTTGTATCCCGGGACGACGGGGACGGTGGAGCTGACGTTCGCCCCGCCCCGCACCCCTGACGCGGTCGCCGGACCGAACCCCTATGCGGTGCGGATCACCCCGACGGAACATCCGGACGCGGTGACGGTTCCGGAAGGCAACCTGACGGTCACGCCGTTCACCGAGGTGCGCGCGGAACTGGTGCCGCCGACCGTGAAGGGGCGGTTCCGGGGGCGTCCGCGGCTGGCGGTGGACAACCTCGGCAACACGAAGGTGACGGCGTCGGTCGCCGGGAGCGACAACGGGGATCACCTGTCGTACGAGATCCGTCCCGGGAACGTGCAGATCGAGCCGGGACGTGCGGCGTTCGTGGAGACGACGCTGAAGCCGCGGCAGATCATCTGGTTCGGGTCCAAGGAGGAACGGCCCTACACCCTGGCGGTGCGCCGGTCCGGGGTGGACCCCACGGAGGTCGAGGGCACGTACGTCCAGCGCGGTTTCCTGCCCCGCTGGCTGGCGACCTTCCTCGGCATCGCCCTCGCGCTGACCATCGCCTTCGTGATGATCTGGATCGCGTACAAACCCCAGGTCCGCACCAGCGCCACCGAGCAGCTCGAGCAGGCGGGCAGCGCCCTCGCGCCCAGCCCCAACGCCAGTGCCGGCCCGGAGGCGCTGCCCAGCGCGGGCGAGTCGGCGCCGGCCCTCCAGCAGCCCGCGCCGGAGCAGACCTCCGAGGAGCCGAAGGGCGACGGCGGAGGCGGCGATGACGGCGGCGGTGGCGGTGGCGGCGAGGGGTCGGCGGAGAAGGAGCCGGCCAAGGAGCCGGCCAAGGAGCCCGGTGTGGTGCCCGCCAGCAGGGTCCTGCTGCGCAACGTCGTCACCACGATGTGCGCCGAACTCCCGGGGCACGGGATGGGAAAGATCGACGGTCCCGTCTGGCAGTCCCACTGCGATCCGACCGACGCCGACAACCAGCTCTGGGACCTGGAGGTGAAGCTCCCGAAGGGCGGCCCCGGCGGAGCACCGCTCTTCCAGATCCGGAACGTCAAGGACCAGCTCTGCATGGACCTTCCCGGTCACGGCTCGAACGGCCTCACGACGCCGGTCTCCGAGTTCACGTGCACCGGCACGACCGGCGACAACCAGCTCTGGTGGGTCGACAAGCAGGACAACGGGAACTACTGGATCCGCAACTTCGCCAGCAACAACGCGTGCCTGGACGTCGCCGGCTCGAGCGTCGGTGTCATGGACGCCAGGCTGGTGATCTTCGACTGCGCCGGTTCCGACGACTCCGAGTGGGAGATCATCCCGTCGAAGCAGGACTGAGCCCCGCGGTCACCGGCCGCCCCGCCCGGCCCCGCCCCGTCCCGCGGGGCGGGGCCGGGCGGCGTCTTCTTCCCTCCCGGTGACGGTCGCAGGGCGGATCTGCCGCCCTGTCCGGTCACGAGCCTCGCCGCGGAAGGTCCGTGACGGCGTGTTCCGGGCGGCCGGTCACGCCGTGGCGTGATCCGGTGGACTTCCCGCCGCCGCGGAGACCGGTTCCGGTCGTACGCGGACGACGGCGTCGTCGGTCGCCGGGAGGGACACCGGGGGACGTCTGCCGCCCGAGGCTCGCTCAGGCCCGCCCGACGCCCGCCCGAGGTACCTCCGGGGAGCGTGCCGTGCCGGGGAAGGGCGATCCCGCCGAAGGGCCCGGGAGGCCGCTCGCTACCAGACCGCCTCGCCCGGCACCAGCCGGCCGGCCTTGCGGTACTCGCGGCGAGCGCCCTCCAGGAGGTCGTCCGCCGTCACCAGGTCCCCGCGTCCGGCGGCGAGGTAGGCGGCGGTGACCACCGCGCTGCGGATCGAACCGCCGGCCAGTTCGAACTCCTGGGCCAGCGGGGCCGGGTCGATGCCGTCGTCGGACGGCACGTGCGACAGACCGTGCCGCCACAGCGCGAGACGCTGACCGGCGTCCGGGAACGGGAAGTCGACCACCAGGTCCAGGCGCCGGGTGAACGCCTCGTCGATGTTGGCCCGCAGGTTGGTGGTGAGCAGGGCGATGCCGTCGAAGGACTCCAGGCGCTGGAGCAGGTAGGCGCTCTCCATGTTGGCGTACTTGTCGTGCGCGTCCTTGACCTCGGAGCGCTTGCCGAAGACGGCGTCGGCCTCGTCGAAGAGGAGCACGGCGTCGGTGCGGTCGGCCTCCGTGAAGATCCGTTCCAGGTTCTTCTCGGTCTCGCCGACGTACTTGTCCACGACCGACGACAACTGGACCACGTAGAGGTCGAGGCCCAGGTCGGCCGCGACCACCTCCGCCGACAGGGTCTTGCCGGTGCCCGACTCGCCGGCGAACAGGCCGAGGACGCCCCGGCCGCGGCCGCCGCCCGCGCTGAGCCGCCACTCGCCGAGGACGCGGTCGCGGTGGCGGGCGCGCAGGGCGAGCTCGTGCAGCTGGACGAGGGGCTTGTCGGGCAGGACCAGGTCCCCCCAGTCCACGGCGGGCCGGATCCGCCGGGCATGGCTCTCCAGGCCGGAGGCCGACTGACGGCGTGCGGCGAGCCGGACGTGGGCGGCGGTGACCGGGGTGCCGTCGAAGGCGGCGAGGGTGCGGGCGGCGTGCGCGGCCCGTTGGATGCGGTCACCGCCGAGCCGGTACGGGGCGACGGCGGCGGCCAGGTCGAACCCGTCGGCGTCCGGTCCCAGCGCGGCCTGCCAGGCGGCCGCGCCGCCCGCCAGTCGGCCCGGCGCGTCCAGGACCAGCGGGTCGGCCGGGGACCAGTGCGGGTCGTACGGGCGTGGGTCGGTGAGCAGCACGGTCACGTCCGTCGCCGCGGTCAGCGCCCGCACCAGCGGGCCCGGCTTCTCGGGCAGCTCCGGCACCACGACGGCCCGGCCGGTGAGGCGTGCCTCGCGCAGCAACTCGGGGACGTGGTCCCCGGGCCCGGAGCAGCGCAGGGCGTCGACGCCCGCGGCGTCCAGGACGGAGGCGAGGACGGCCAGGCCGTCGCCCTGGCGCGGTTCGCGCAGGTACGCGGTGAGCGGGCCGTCGTGCAGACGGGCGGCGAGGCGGCGTACGAAGTCGTCGGCGCCGGGGGCGGGCAGCGGGTCCGGCATCGGCTGCAGCAGGCCGAGGAGGGCGGCGTCGGGGCTGTCGTCGCCGAGCAGGTGGCCGACCAGCCGGTCCGGGACCCGCAGGGAACGGGTGAGGAAGGGGCGGTCGAGCTCCTCCACCTCCAGCAGGCCGAGGGCGCGCAGCGGTGCCGAGGAGTGGAAGCGGGCGCGGGCCGCCGCCAGGTGCGGCGGCACCCCGCACAGGTCGAGGGCGAGGCCCACGGTGGCGCGACGGCGGCTCACGTCGTCGTTGAGGTAGCCGTAGAGCGGCTCGAAGGTGCGGTCGATGTCGGGGGCGAGGGCGATGAGCAGGAGCGCGGTGTCCAGCTCGGTCAGCCCCGTCCGCCCGGCCAGCCACGCCAGCCGGTCACCCGGGCCGGCCGGCCCGTCGGCGGGTCCGGGTGCCGGGGCGACGCCGAGGGGGCCGGGGGCCTCGGGGACGTCGCCGGACGGCCAGGCGCGCAGCAGGTGGTGGACGGCCTCGTCGGACAGGTACAGGCCGCGCAGCGGGTCGTCGGCCGTCGGGTCGGTGGCGGAGCGGTGCCCGACCAGCGCGGCCACCTGTTCCCGCAGCGCGGCGAGACGGGCGAGCAGTACGTGGGCGGGGTCGCCGTGCGGGCCGGGCACGGGGGCACCGGTGGCGGCCGGCGTCTGCGCGGAGGGGGCGTTCACCGCTTGCCCGTACGGCGGTCCGCCGCTTCCTCGCGGGCGGCCCGGGCCGCCGCCACCTGGTGGGGCCGGTGGGAGCGCCCTTCCGTCTTCGGCGGGTCGCCGTCCAGACCGCCCAGCCGGACCGTCGCGCCCTCGGTGACCGGGGGCCCGGCGTCGTACTCCGGGAAGGCCGGGAAGGGCGCGGTCACCACCAGGTCCAGGGAGGGCTTCAGCTCGCCGCCCAGGGCGGACCAGATCTCGGCGAGCGAGCGGGACTCCGTCTGGATGCCGGCCACGGTCAGCGGCACCGACAGGCCCAGCGCCCCCAATGAGCCGGGGAGTTCGCCGGGGGCCAGGACCTCGCGGGGCAGCAGGGTCGCCAGTACGGCCGACAGCAGCCGGTGTTCGTCCTGCGGGGTCTTCGTCCAGGCAGTCACCAGGTACGACAGCCGGAACCAGCGCGGCGGCTGACGCCGCCGGACCACGATGTCCCGCTCGTCGCGCACCGCCATCTGACCGCGGTGGCGCCGGCCGACGTCCTCGCGGATGTCGTACAGATAGGTGTTGATCACGGGCGCGTTGCGCCGGGCCGCCCAGTCGCGGGTGGGTGCCTCGAAGGCCACTTCGATGCCCGAGCCCGTCAACGCCCCGCTGCCCAGGAGGCTCTTGAGGACCTCGTCCACCTCGTGGATCACGCTCGTGCTCCCGCCCTGCCCGCACCTCTGTACCGCCGGCCCGTCTTCGGCCGACGCCTGTCACCTATCGTGTCCCGATCGTGCCCCGGGGGGCGTCCCGTCCGCAGGCGCGGCGGGGACGACGGCCGGGCAGGCCGCCCTGCCCGTGGAGTCCCAAGGGGCCGATCTCGAATGCCCTTTCGGTCAGATGTAGCCTTCCCTCAGGGCATAGGCCACAGCGTGTGCGCGGTTGCGCAGGTGGAGCCGCGTGGTGAGTCCGTGCATGACGTTCTTGACGGTACGTTCGGAGTAGGACAGCTTGCCCGCGATCTCTCCGGTGTCGAGACCCTCGGCGACCAGGCGCAGGACATCCACCTCGCGGGGCGCGAGCCCCAGTGAGGGGGCGCCGGGCCGGCCCGCCGAGCCCCGGTGCAGCGTGCCCACCTGGCTGATGAGCCGGCCGAGCAGGTCGGCGGGCAGGTCGCCGTCGCCGCGGGAGGCGGCGAGCACCGCCTGCACCAGCCGGTGGGCGGTGGCCTCGTGGCGCCAGACGATG
Organism: Streptomyces sp. WG5; assembly: GCF_049974565.1. Taxonomy (NCBI): domain Bacteria; kingdom Bacillati; phylum Actinomycetota; class Actinomycetes; order Kitasatosporales; family Streptomycetaceae; genus Streptomyces; species Streptomyces sp. WG5. Next base: position 66,201 of record NZ_JBNGGC010000011.1, read on the forward strand.
GCCCCCACGCCGCACTCGACGACGTCCAGGAGTTCACTCTCGCGGATCGCGCCGACCACGAGGACGGCGCGCGCGCCCTCGCTGCGCACGATCCGGCGCAGCCGGGTGAGCGCCGTCTCGTCGAGGGCGTCCTCGATGAGCAGGGCCACGGTGCCGGGGCCGGACTCCTCGCGCAGGTCGATCTCCGGGTGCCGGCGCAACTGGCTGATCGCGCCCTCGCGGCTGATCGGGTCCGGAGCGGACACCGCCACCGGGACGCGTCGGTCGGTGATGCCGACGGCGGTGCCGGTGCCGATGGCGGTTGTGGTGGTGGCCCGGGGTGAGTTGAGCAACCGTTTCCCCCCTGTTCACGAGCCCGCCGTCCGGCGCGGGCCGGTAGCGGATGAGCGTGTTCCACACTTCTGTGACTGCTGGGACTGCGCAATCGTGGAGCACCACGAGGCACACCACGAGACCAGCGCACCGACCGCCGCGAACGGGCTCCCGGTCGGACGTTTCAGCAGGTCAGGAGGGTCTTGCGCAACGGCGCGCGGGTCCGTGGCGCCGGGCGGGGACGACCGTGAGCCTCGCCACAGCCACGGCGTCGACCACGACCGCGGTCGCCGTCACGGCCCGGCCCCGGAGACATCGTTGCCACGCGTGGGCCACTTCACACCACGCGCACCCGCATTCGTACGTCTCACAGACCGGGGGAGCACCATCCACCACAGGAGGCACCGATGACCGGACCGCTCCGTGAACGCGGCGCCGCCCACGCGCTGTTCGCGGCCGAGACCGAGCGCGCACGCACCGGCGCCGGCGGTCTCGTCCTGGTCCGCGGCGCCACCGGCACCGGCCGAACCGCCGTACTGGAGGCCGCCACCCGGCACGCCGAGGACCGCGGCCTGCGGGTGCTGAGCGCACGCTGCTCGCCCGAGGACACCGGGGTCGCCTTCGCCACGGTCCTCCAGCTCCTCGGCCCGGCCCCCGAGTTCACGGACCTGGCACCCGGCGGCGACGACCGCGGCAGCGCGGCCCGGCTGTGGCGGCTGCTGCGCTCGTACGCGGCCGAGGGCCCGTTGCTGGTGGCCGTGGACGACGTCCACCTGGCCGACGACGCCTCACGGCGCTGGCTGGTCGAGGCGGCCCGGCGCGTCGACCGATTACCGGTACTGCTGGTGGTCACCGAGCGCAGCCAGTACGACATCGCCCCGCGGCCCGCCGGACTCACCCAGGCTCTGTCCCCGTCCCTCGTGCGCACCCACACCCTCGCCCCGCTCAGTGACGCCGCGGCGGCCGACCTGGTCCGGGCCGTCTTCCCCACGGCCGGACCGCGCTGGACGGCCCAGTGCGTGCGGGCCGGCGCCGGCAGCCCGCTGCTGCTGCACGCCCTGCTCGACGACCTCCGCGGCATCCCGCGGGGGGACGGCGGCGTGCCCGGAGGCCCTCCGCCCCTGCCCGCCACCAGCGCCGCGCTGTACCCCGGGACGTACCCGGCGGCCGTCTCCTGGTGGCTGAACAGCGCCGGACCCGCGACGGCCGACGTGGCCCGGTGCCTCGCGGCACTGGAACAGGCGTGGCCGCAGGACGCGGACGGCGACCTCGCCGACGACCCCGCGGACCTGCCGAGCGGACGCGGGGAGCTCCGGCATGCCCTCGTACCGCCCGGCGCGCGGCCGCCCCGCGCCGCCGCGGCACCCGAGGACGCGCGGACCGCGCCGTACGGGCCGGACGCGCTGCCCGGACCGTACGCCCAGGACGCGCGGCCTGCCCCGGACGGCCGGGACGGGCAGCGTGCGCCGTACGTCCCGGGCGCACGGCACGCGCGGGGCGGGGGGAGCGGCCCGTACGGGTGGGCCGAGGGGGACCGGCACGCGCAGGCGGAGTCCGCGGGGCACCACGGCCGGGACACGGCACGCGCCGAGCACGCCCTGTACGCGGAGGGCGGCCCGTACGCGCGGCCCGCTGCCCGGGGCCGTGCGGCGGCGGAGGCGGGGGCCGGCGACCCGGCCGACCTGCTCGCCGAGGCGGCCGGCGCCGACCCCGCGCGGGTCGCCGGATGGCTCGCCGCCATGACCCGGCTGGGACTGCTGCGCCCCGACGCCGCCGGCCGCCCCCGCTACGCGCATCCGCTGCTGCGCGACGCCGTGCTCACCGGCTGGCCCCGGCCCTGCCGGGAGGCGGCGCACCGGGCGGCGGCGGAGGCCATGGTGCGCCGGGGCGACCGGGTCGAGGCGGTCGCCCGGCATCTGCTGCGGACGCCGGCCGTCGGCCTGCCCTGGGCGCTGCGCGTCCTGCGCGACGCGGTCACGGTCGCCGTGCACGACGCCCGGCCCGACGACGCCGTCGGCTATCTGCGCCGGGCCCTGGACGAGCCGCTGCCGGACGGCCTGCGCCAGCGGCTGCTGACCGAACTGGGCTCCCTGGAGTACGCGTCGGCCGACGGCCCGGCGGCCATCGCCCGCCTGGCCGAGGCCCAGCACCTGCCGGCCGACCCCCGCAACCGGGTGCGTACGGCCGTCGCCCTCGGCACCGCCCTGGCGGGGAGCGGTGAGATCCGTACGGCCATGGAGGTGCTGCGCCGCACGGAGGACCGGCTGTCCGGCCACCCCGGTCTGGCCCGCACCGTGCAGGCCGCCGGTGCGCTGCTGTCCGACGTGGACCTGGCGACCCGGCAGGAGGTGTACCGGTGGCTGTGCGAGACCGGTGAGCGCTCCCCGGAACTGGTGGGCACCGCCGGGCAGGCCCTGCTCGTGCGGTACGCGGCGACGGCCGCGCTGATCTCGGCCGAGGAGGCGATGACCCGGGTGCGGGCCCTGCTGGCGCAGCCCACCGACCCGCTCGCCGAACCCTTCCTGCTGGGCACGGCCGCCGCGGTCGCCCAGTGGGCCGACGAACTCGACGAGGCGGACCGGCTCGTCGAGCGCGGCCTGTCCGGACAGCACCCCGCACTGCTCCACCCGATGCAGCAGGCGCTCCTCAACACCCGTGCCGACATCGCCGCGGCCCGCGGCGACCACGCCCGGCTGCTCGCCGCCGACGCCGGCGTGGCGGGCCCGGCCCCCTCCCGCACCGGGCCCACCAACCGGGACGCCCACGTCCTGATGGCCCTCGTCCACACCGGCCGCGACGACGAGGCCGCGCGGCTCGCGAACGCCTTCGACCTGCGCCGGGCGCCCGAGGGCTGGGAACTGAACCGCTTCCTGTACGCGCGGGGCGTGCAGCGGGCCGCGGCCGGCGACCCGGCGGGCGCGCTCCACGACTTCCTGGAGTGCGGACGCCGGCAGACCGCCCGCGAGGTGGTCAGCCCGGTCGTCACCCCGTGGCGGACGGCGATCGTGGAGTGCCGGCTGGCACTGGGCGGCGGCCGCGAGGAACTGGCGCTGGCGACGGAGGAACTGCGGCTGGCCCGGGTGTGGAACACCCCGCGCACGGTGGGCCGCGCCCTGCGCGTGCTGGGCACCGCGACCGGCGGGCGGCGCGGCCTGGAACTGGCCGAGGAGGCCGTGCGCATCCTGCGGGACGCGCCCGCCGACACCGACATGGAGCTGATCCCGGCACTGCTCGACCAGGGCCGCCAGCTCACCGCCGCCGGGGAGCGCGGACGCGCCCGCGACTGCCTGCGCGAGGCGGCGGAGCGGGCCGAGCGCAAGGGCGCCCTGCGGCTGCTCGACCTGGCCGGGCAGGCCCTGCGCGAGAGCGGCGCCCGGGGCCCGGCGACCGCCCGGGCCGGTTCCGGGGCACTGACCGGCAGCGAGCGCCGTATCGCCGAACTGGCGGCCGACGGACGCACCAACACCGAGATCGCCGAGCTGCTGCACCTGGCCCGCCGCACGGTGGAGACCCACCTGACCAACGCCTACCGGAAGCTGCGGATACGCCGCAGGACCGAGCTGCCCGGCGCGCTGGGCCGGGACCGGCTCAGGGACGCGCGCCCCACGGCTCAGGACTGACGACCGGCTCGGGCCCGCGGACACCACGGGGGATCCGCGGGGTCAGGAGGTGCGTGCGGGCAGGGCCGGTTCCGCGGGCCCGCAGCACCCCGGGCACCGACAGCTCACGCCGCCCGCAGCAGCCGCCCGATCTCCAGCTGCTCGGCCTCCAGCGGGTCGCCGTCCTCGACGTTCCACAGGCAGTTCTGCAGGACACGGCCGAGCGACCAGGCGCGGGCCCGCTCGCGGTCCAGGCCGAGGACGCCGGTCATGGCGTCGAAACGCCACTGGGTCTCTTGCGGGTCGTAGCGGTTGTCGAGAGCCGGCAGCAGGTCGAAACCGGGGTCGCCGGCCAGCGGCTTGGGGTCGATGGCGAGCCAGGGGGCGCGGTCCGCGGCGAGGACGTTGTCGTAGTGCAGGTCCCAGTGCAGCAGCCGGTCGCCGGGCTCGTCGGCGACCTCGCGCACGGCGGCGGCGCAGTCGGCGACCAGGCGGCGGTCCCGCGGGTCCGGGATGCGCTCGAGGACCCACGGCGTCCGCTCCAGCATGCCCCGCGCGATGTCGCCGAGGCGGCGCACGCCCGGCGGAGCGGGGACCCTGGTGAGGTGGGCGAGCAGCCGGGCGATGACGACGACGGCCTCGCGGGAGTCCTCGACGTGGCTGAGCATGCGGGCCGCGTCCAGGCGCTCCAGGAGCATGGTGCCGGTGGCCGCGTCGTGGTCGAGCAGGCGGACCGCGCCGTCGCCGTCCCACAGCCGCAGGGCGACGGGCTCGCCCTCGGTCTCGGCGTCGAGGATCTGGAGCTTCAGCACGGCCGGTGTGCCGTCGCGGCGTACGACGGGCAGTACGAGGGCCGCCCAGCCGTGCATGGAGGGCCCGTCGAGACGCAGCTCCCAACGGTCCAGGAAGTCGGCCGCCAGCGCGGGCAGCGCGTCGACGAAGGCGCGGCCCGCCTCTCCGTTGTACTTCGCCTGCGAGGCGGCGAGCGCGTCCGGAACATCGATCATGCCGTCCGACGCTACCGGGGGCGCGGCCGAGAGGGCACGTGGATATCGGGTCTTTGTGGCTTGGGTGGCCTGAGCGGCCTCGGTGGTCTTGGCGGTGCCGGCGGCCCGGTGGTCACGGCGCGTCCGGCGGCCGGGCGACCCGGCGGCCCGGTGGGCTCGGCGGGTGCCGACGACTCCCGCGCGACTTCCGCGCGGGTCTTGCGCGGGTCCCGCGCGGTGCGGGCCCCTCAGGCCACCGGTTCCGGCACCGGCCGGTCGGCGGGGGCGTCGTGTGCCGGGGCCTTGGCCGTCACCATCAGGCCCGCGACGAGGCCGGCCAGCAGCATGATGCCGGCGGCCAGCCAGATGGCGACCGTGTAGCCGTGCACGATGCCCTCCCGGACGACCGACGCCCGCTGCGACGGGTCGGTGAGGTGGGAGGCGACGTAGGACGCGCCGGCGCTGGTGGCGACGGTGTTGAGCAGCGCCGTGCCGATGGAGCCGCCCACCTGCTGCGCGGTGTTGACCGTCGCCGAGGTCACGCCGGAGTCCCGCGGGGCGACCCCGGCGGTGGCGGTGGAGAAGACCGGCATGAAGGTCAGGCCCATGCCGAGGCCCATCAGGATCAGCGCGGGCAGGAGCTCGGAGACGTACTCCGAGTCCACGGTCATCCGGGTGAGGACCACCATGCCGCCGGAGGCGAGGAGCATGCCGGGGACCATCAGCATGCGCGGGCCCACGTGGCGCAGCAGCCGGGCCGAGATCTGGGTGGAGCCGATGACGATCGTGGCGGTCATCGGCAGGAACGCCAGGCCGGTCCGCACGGGGGAGTAGCCGAGGACGGTCTGGAGGTAGTAGGTCATGAACAGGAACATCCCGAACATGCCGATGACGGCCAGCATCATCGTCAGGAAGCAGCCGGCGCGGTTGCGGTCGCGGATGACGTGCAGCGGCAGCAGGGGGCTCGGGGCACGGGTCTGCCACCACACGAAGACCGCGAGGAGTACGGCGCCCGCGGCGAACAGCGCCAGTACCAGCGGGTCGGTCCAGCCGCGCGGCTGCGCCTCGCTGAAGCCGTACACGAGGGCGCCCAGGCCGCCGCAGCCGAGGACCGCGCCGGGGACGTCGAGGCGGGCGCCGGTGTGCCCGGGCCGGTCGCGCAGCAGGAGGAGGGCGCCGATCACGGCGGCGACGGCGATGGGTGTGTTGACGTACAGGCACCAGCGCCAGTTCAGGTACTCGGTGAGCACGCCGCCGACGATGAAACCGACGGCGGCGCCGCTGCCGGCCAGCGTGCCGTAGATGCCGAAGGCCTTGCCGCGTTCCTTCGGGTCGGTGAAGGCCGTCGCCAGCAGGGACAGCGCGGACGGCGCGAGGACGGCGGCGAACACGCCTTGGAGGGCGCGGGCGCCGAAGAGCATCGCCGGGGTGGTGGCGGCGCCGCCGATCGCGGAGACGGCGGCGAAGCCGACCAGCCCGACGATGAAGGTGCGTCTGCGTCCGACCAGGTCCGCGACCCGGCCGCCGAGCAGCAGCAGACCGCCGAAGGCGAGGGTGTAGGCGGTGATCACCCACTGGCGGTTGGCGTCGGACATGCCCAGGTCGCGCTGCGCGGAGGGCAGCGCGAGGTTCACGATGGTCGCGTCGAGTACGACCATCAGCTGGGCCAGGGCGATCACCACCAGCGCCCACCAACGGCGGGGGTCGGCCTCCGCGGGCGCGGCCGGCCCACCTGTCCAGGTGCCACTCATCTGGCCAGAAGACCATGAATCGGGGCGTATCGCATCCTGTTCCGTGAGATGCCGTCACTCACTGTCACGACGCCGCCCGGACGGGCGTGGATCCGGGCCGGCCGCCGGGGGCCGTTTCCCTCTCGCGAGGGACCCCGTGACTTCGGTGCCGTGACTTCTCGCCCGCTGACTTCCGTCCCGCGGCTTCAACTCTGTGACGTCAGCCTGTGACGTCAGCCCTGTGACGTCAGCCTTGGGCCTTGAGTCCCGGGCCGTTGGCGTCGAGCTCCCGCCGCCCGAGGGCCACCGACACCGCCGTCAGGGCGCTGTTGAAGGAGACCTCCGACAGCAGGCCCGGCGCGGCGACCTGGTCACCGGCGAGGCAGACACCGTCGCCGCGGTCGACGGCGGGCCGGTCGCGCCACGTGGTGCCGGGCGGGTCGACCGCGCCGGTGCGGCCGTTCGCGATCGCCTCGCGCCGCCAGACGAGGCGCTCGCGCCAGCCGGGGAAGCCGAGATCGAGCAGCTGCTCGGCACGGGCGGTGCCGTCGGCCTTCGACTCGTGGGGCGCGATGGGGATCTGCCCCTGGACCAGCTGCTCGCCCGCCGGTGCCAGGGTGCGGTCCTGCGCCGTGAACCGCTCGATCCAGCCCGGCGCGTCCAGGTCGGAGACCGCGAAGGCGTCGCCGCGCCGGGTTTGTACGGCCAGGTCGACCAGGGTGGTGCGCCCGCTCGGCCAGGTCAGCGCGGGGTCGCCCAGCAGGCGGCGGGCGGCGTCGAGGGAGGTGGCGACGATGACCGGCGTGTCGGCCGGGACGGAGTCGACGCGGGAGAGCGTCTCCACCCGGACCCCGAGGTTCCACGCCAGGGCGGCCATCCGGTCGATCACTCCGGCCCAGCCGCCGCGCGGGTAGTGCGCCTCGGGCGGCAGCTTGGCGGCCCGGCGCAGGCGTTCCTGCACGAAGGCGGCGGACAGCGAACCGGGATCGTGGTGGAACAGGGCGACGGCGCAGTAGTGGGCCGCGGCCCGGGCGCCCTCCTCGCCCGCGATGCCGGTCGCCCAGGTCAGGAAGTCGGTGTCGACGGGTGCCGGCCCGACGCCCCGGCGCAGCAGTTTGAGCATGGCGAAGGGCGGGGTGCGGCGCAGCGCGCCCTTGTGGCGCAGCCGCAGCCGGGCCGCCTCCAGGGGCGGGAGCGGCGCGAGCGGACCGATCAGGTCGCGCCGGCGCAGCCACGTCCAGTGCGGGCCGCCGTTGTAGAGGGCGTGCGGGCCGTCGTTGGTCCGGTAGGGCCCGTCGGCGGTCCGGGCTCGTCCGCCGAGTGTGTGGTGGGCCTCGTGCACGGTGACCTTGGCGCCCGCCTCGGCGGCGGCGATGGCCGCGGTGAGTCCGGCGAAGCCGCCGCCGATGACGGTGATGCGTTGCATGGCCTGGGGTCTCCCTCGGGTCGGGGGCTCCTTGCTCGGTGCCTGGGTGTGTGGTGCTGGGTGCGTCCGCGGGTGCGTCCGCGTCCGCGTGTGTGCGTGCTGCCTGCCTGCTGTGGTGCCTTCTCTCTGAGTACGACGGCCCTGGGGGCGCCGCATGTGACACGAGGCCGGTGGGAGGGGCGTCCGCGCAGCTCAGCGGCGGTTGTCAGTGGTGGGGTGCAGCATGGGGGGCATGGCGAGGAGAGCGGTGGGCGGCGGGGCGGGCGGCGCGACGAAGGTGCGGGCGGCGCGGCGCCCGGAGGTGCGGCTGCCACCGCTGGCGCCGTACGACGCGGGCGGGCTGGAGCCGGACGGGGACTACGACGCGCTGGAGTTCCGGGAGACGGACCTCGCCGGCCAGGACGGCGCGGGCGCCCGCTTCATGGACTGTGCGCTCACGGGCTGTTCACTGGACGAGGCGTCCCTGCCCCGGGCCCGGCTGCTCGACTCGGTCCTCACCGGCGTCCGGGGCGTCGGTACGCAGCTCGCCGAGGCGACCCTGCGCGACGTCGAGCTGGTCGACGCACGCCTGGGCGGCACCCAGCTGCACGGTGCCGTCCTGGAACGGGTGCTGGTCCGCGGCGGCAAGATCGACTACCTGAATCTGCGCCGGGCCCGGCTCAAGGACGTCGTCTTCGAGAGCTGCGTTCTGGTCGAGCCGGACTTCGGGGGCGCCCGCCTGGAGCGGGTCGAGTTCGTGGACTGCGCCCTGAAAGGGGCGGACTTCAGCGCGGCGGCCCTCACGGACGTCGATCTGCGCGGCGCCGCACCGCTGGAGCTGGCCCGGGGCGTGGACCGGCTGTCGGGGGCGGTGATCAGCCCGGCCCAGCTGCTGGACCTGGCCCCGGTACTGGCGGCGGAGCTGGGGCTACGGGTGCTGGCGCCGGGGTAGGGGACGGCGGGCCGTGGGCGCGTGGGCGGTGGGCCCGCGGGCGGTGGCGGTCAGGAGAGCCGCGGGAAGCGGGCCTGGAGGGTCCAGATCGCCGGGTTGTCCGCCAGGTCGTCGTGCATGTCGGTGAGATCGGCGATCAGGTCGTGCAGGAAGTCCCGGGCCTCCCGGCGCAGTTCGGCGTGGGAGAAGGAGAGCGGAGGCTCGTCCGCCGGCAGCCACTCCGCCTCGATGTCGACCCAGCCGAAGCGGCGCTCGAAGAGCAGGCGGTCGGTGGACTCGGTGAAGTCCAGCTCCGCCCGCTGCGGCCGGGCGGCCCTGGAGCCCGCCGGGTCCCGGTCGACGCGCTCCACGATGTCGCACAGCGCCCAGGCGAAGTCGAGCACCGGCACCCATCCCCAGGCTGTGGAGAACTCCCGGTCCGCCTTGGTGTCGGCGAGATACACGTCCCCGCAGAACAGGTCGTGCCGCAGCGCGTGGACGTCCGCACGGCGGTAGTCCGTCTGCGGGGGGTCGGGGAAGCGGGTGGAGAGGGCGTAGCCGATGTCGAGCACGCAGGTGATGGTGTCATGGCCGTGGAACCGACCGCGGCATGCCGTTCGTGAATCATGGTGGTGGACGGCGCAACTGCCTTTGGAGCACCGGGTTTTCCCAGGAATGCCTCGTGTCTCTATCCTCAGGCGCACGGTGTCGCCAGGAGCGAGGGAGCACGAATGAACGGGTTGGAGCCGGGCGATCCCGAATGGATCGGTACATACCGATTGCTCGGCAGACTCGGCGAGGGCGGCATGGGGCGGGTCTACCTGGCGCGTTCCGACCGGGGCCGGACGGTGGCCGTCAAGACCGTCCGCGAGGAGCTGGCCCGCCAGCCCGACTTCCGGCGGCGCTTCGCGCAGGAGGTGAGGGCGGCGCAGCGCGTCGGCGGCGAGTGGACCGCGCCCGTGCTGGACGCCGACACCCAGGCGCCGACCCCCTGGGTCGCCACCGGCTACGTCGCCGGCCCCTCGCTCGCCGAGGTCGTGGACCAGCAGTACGGGCCGCTGCCCCCTTCCTCCCTGCGGGTGCTGGCGGTGGGCCTGGTACGGGCGCTGCAGACCATCCACGGCGCCGGTCTCGTGCACCGCGACCTCAAACCCTCCAACATCCTGGTGACCATCGACGGCCCCCGCGTCATCGACTTCGGCATCGCCCGCGCGCTGGACGTGTCCACGCAGTCCGCGGACGGGTTCACCCGGACGGGGGTCGTCGTGGGCTCCCCGGGGTTCATGTCCCCCGAGCAGGTGCGCGGGGAGAAGGTGTCGTACGCCAGCGACATCTTCTGCCTCGGCGCGGTGCTGGCCTACGCCGCGATGGGCCGGATGCCCTTCGGTACCTCCGAGGGCGGGCTGCACTCGCTGCTCTTCCGCATCGCGACCGAGGAGGCGGACCTCACCGGTACGCCCGAGCCGTGGCACGGCCTGATCGCCGCCTGCCTGGTGAAGGACCCCGACAAACGCCCCACCCCGGACGAGTTGCTGACGTCGATCGAGGACATGGAGGGCGCGGACGCCGCGCCGGGCGGTGCGTGGCTGCCCGGCGAGGTGCTGGCGGAGCTGGGCCGGCACGCCGTGCAACTCCTGGACAGCGAGGACCCGGAGAAGCGTCTGCCGGTCGGGGCGCCGGTCGGGGAACCGGTCGCGGGCTTCGGCCCGCCGCCCACCGCGTACGGCCTGCCGACGCCTCCGAGCCCGGTCCCCACGCCGTTCGGTGCCCGGCCGGGCCCCCAGCAGTCTCCGGCGTACTCCCCTGCCGCCCCCGTGCCGGCCTCCGCCCCCACCCCGGCCTCTCCCGCCCCGTTCTCCCGGCGGCCCGTGCGCCCGCTCCGGGGCCTGGCCATGGTCCTGAACGCCTTCCTCGGCGTGTTCGCCCTGCTGCACCTGGCCCGCGGCGTCGTCCTCGGGGAGGTGTTCTCCCAACTCGGCCGTCACGGCGGCCAGGAGTCCCCGCACGTCATCGGGAGCTTCGACGACTGGGCGCTCGCGACCGACGTGATCGACAGCGTCAGCGCGCTGGCGATCCTGGCGGTGGCGGGCGTGTGGGTGTGCTGGTTCCGCCACATGTGGCTGAACGCCGACGCACTCGCGCCGGGCCGCATCCGCTACGCCCCCGGCCTGGCGGCGGGCGCCTGGTTCATCCCCGTCGTCAACTTCTACCTGCCCAAGCAGATCGCCAACGACATCTGGACGGCGACGACCGGCCGTCCGAAGGGCGCCGGGCGGTGGCTGCTGCACACCTGGTGGTGGTTCTGGCTCGCTCACTTCACGATGTTCGCGAACGACTCGTTCAGGACCTGGCACGCGAACGACGTCGTGGAGGGCGCCAGGGAGTCCATCCTCAACTCGCAGTCCGCCAACGGTGTCGGCGTCGTGAGCGCCGTGCTGGCGATGGCCCTGGTCACCCGGCTCACCTCCCTCCAGCGGGCCCGCGCCGCGCAGACCGCCTGAGCGGCGCGGGGAGACGACCGCGGAAAGGGGAACACGGCCTCACGGCCTCTCCGGCCTGCCGTCTCCGTACAGCCAGTCGTTCCAGATTCCCGAGAAGTCCTCGCCCGGCGCCGACTTCTCCACGTAGGCCGTGAAGTCCCCGGTGTCCGCGTTGCCGTGGCGGTGGGTGGCGGCCCAGCCCCGCAGGAGGGCCAGGAAGGCGTCGTCGCCGACCGTCCGGCGGATCCTGTGCAGGACCATCGCGCCGCGCTGGTACACGGGGCTCGCGGAGATGTGCTCGGCGTCGGGCGGGTCCGCGGGCGGGAACGCCCAGATCGAGTCGTTCGCGTCGTCGTCGGGGTAGTAGGTCCCGTCATAGAGCGCGTCGAAGGTCTCCTGAGCGGTGTCGCCGCCCTCGTCCTCCTCCCACAGCCACTCGGCGTAGGTGGCGAACCCCTCGTTGAGCCACATGTCCCGCCAGGTCTTCGGGCTGACCGAGTTCCCGTACCACTGGTGGGCGAGTTCGTGGACGAGCAGGACGGTGTCGGGGGCGCCGGGGAAGTAGGGCCGGTTCTGGGTCTCCAGGGCGTAGCCGGCGTCCTCGACGCGGTCGACGATCGCGCCGGTGGAGGAGAAGGGGTAGGGGCCGAAGTTCTCCTGGGCCCACTCCACGACCTCGGGAATCCGCGCCAGAACCGCCCGGCTCGCGTCGGCCTGCTCCGGGTCGACGGCCGTGTACACCGCCAGGCCGTCGCCGGTGGTGGACCGGTCGGTCTCCCAGTCCCCGACGGCGACCGTGACGACGTGGCTCGACATCGGCTCGGCGGTGCGCCAGGTGAACGTCGTGCGGCCGTCGCGGGTGGTCTCGCCCGTCAACTCGCCGTTGGAAACGGCCCCGACCCCCTTCGGCACGGTCACCGCGAGGTCGTACGTGGCCTTGTCGGAGGGGTGGTGGTTGCCGGGGAACCAGGCCATCGAGCCCGTCGGCTCGCCCAGCCCGACCGCGCCGTCGGCGGTGGGCAGCCAGCCCTCCTCGGAGCCGTCGGGGTCGGTCACCGTCAAGGGGGCGCCGGAGTAGCGGACCGTCACGCGGAACGTCTCCCCGTCATCCAGATCGTCCGCCGGGCGGACGGTCAGCTCCTGGCCGGCCCGGTTGAAGCGCGCGTCCCGGCCCTCGACGGTGACCTTCTCGACGTCCAGGCCCTTGAGGTCGAGGTTGAAGGCGGACAGCTCCTGGGTGGCGCGGGCGGTGACCGTCGTGGTCCCGGTGAGGTGCTCGGTGTCGGGGTCGTAGGCCAGGGTCAGGTCGTAGTGGCTGACGTCGTAGCCGCCGTTGCCCGCCCTCGGGAAGTACGGGTCACGCACGCCCGAGCCGCCGGGAGTGCCGTCGACTCCACCGCCACCGCTGCACGCCGTGAGGACGGTGACGGTGGCGGCGGCCACGAGCAGACGGGGGGTGCGCACGTCGTGATCCTATGAGGGGTTTCACGTGAAACGCCCGTTGGGACCGCCCGTTGGGACCGCCCGTTGGGACCGCCCGTTGGGACCGCCCGTTGGAACCGTCTGTGGGGACCGCCTGGGGGGACCGCCTGTTGGCACCGGTTGTCAGGGCCGCAGACATGCGTGAGGCCCCGGGCGGTACCGGGGCCTCACGCCGGCGGTTCGCTGTCGCGGACCGAACGTCAGACGTTCACGCCGAAGTCCTGGGCGATGCCCACCAGGCCAGAGGCGTAGCCCTGGCCGACGGCACGGAACTTCCACTCGGCGCCGTTGCGGTACAGCTCGCCGAAGACCATCGCGGTCTCGGTGGCCGCGTCCTCGGACAGGTCGTAGCGGGCGATCTCGGCTCCGCCGGCCTGGTTGAGGATGCGGATGTAGGCGTTGCGCACCTGGCCGAAGTTCTGCGAACGGTTCTCGGCGTCGTAGATCGACACCGGGAAGACGATCTTCTCGATGTCGGCCGGCAGGCCGGCCAGGTTGACGTTGATCGCCTCGTCGTCGCCGGCGCCCTCGCCGGTGCGGTTGTCACCGGTGTGGACGATCGTGTTGTCCGGCGTCTGCTTGTTGTTGAAGAAGACGAAGTGGGCGTCGGAGTAGACCTTGCCCTGCGTGTTGACCGCGATCGCGGAGGCGTCGAGGTCGAAGTCGGTGCCGGTGGTGGTACGGACGTCCCAGCCGAGGCCCACGGTGACTTCGGTCAGGCCCGGAGCCTCCTTGGTGAGCGAGACGTTGCCACCCTTGGACAGGCTTACAGCCATTGTTGGGAGTCCCTTCCCTCGTTTACTTACGGCAAGAAAGCTACAGCTATCCCCATGAACGACGAGAGGGGTCCACAAGGTTCCTGCTCTCTTTACTTTCTTTACCGAGGCCGGGACCGAGGATATTCGGGTGACGTGGGCCGCCCGGGGGCGGGAACATGGACGGCATGTCCGGTCCCCATGTCATCCGCGGCTCCGTCTCCCTTCCCGAGGCCGAGCTCGTCTGGCGTTTCTCGCGCTCCTCGGGGCCCGGCGGACAGCACGTCAACACCACGGACACGGCGGTGGAGCTCCGCTTCGACCTGGCGCGGACCGAGTCCCTGCCCGAGGTGTGGAAGCGGCGGGCGCTGGAGCGGCTGGCCGGGCGCCTGGCCGACGGGGTCGTCACCGTCCGCGCCTCCGAGCACCGCTCGCAGTGGCGCAACCGCGAGACCGCCGCGGTACGCCTCGCCGCCCTCCTCGCCGAGGCCACCGCGCCCCCGCCCAGGCCCCGCAGACCGACCCGCATCCCGCGCGGCATCAACGAACGCCGGCTGCGCGAGAAGAAGCAGCGTTCGGAGACCAAGCGGGGCCGCTCACCGAAGAACTGGGACTAGCCGGAGGACCGCGGCCCGGCCCGAGGTACCGGGCCGAAGAGCCCCCGAGGTGCCGGGCCGAAGAGCCGGGGCAGGCCCGAAGAGCGGGGACCAGCCAAGAGCCGGGACCAGCCCGGGCACCGGGACCAGCCCAGGCACCGGGCCCGGTCAGTCCAGCTTCAGCACGCCCACCACCTGGCCCTCGCCACCGGCTCGACGGCGGCCTCCTGGTCGGGGCGGACCCGGATGCCGATCGCGGCTTCGAAGTGCGCGCGCGTGACCTCTTCGAGGCGGAGCGTGGTGCTGGGCGTCATGCGCGCACCCTGGGCGCGCGGTGTGAGGGCGGGCGAGCGCATCGCGGCTCAGCCCAGCTGCCGGTACCGCCCCTTGAAGTACGCCAGTGGTCCTCCGTCGGGGCTCGGCAGCCCGGCGGTCAGCACACGGCCGATCACCAGGGTGTGGTCCCCGGCCGGCACCCGCTGCTCGGTGCGGCACTCCAGGGTCGCCAGTGCCCCGCCCACCAGGGGCGCCCCGGACCGCTCGCCCCGCAGGCAGGGCAGGTCCGCGAAGAGGAGCCGGTCGCTGACGCGGCCCTTCATCGCGAAGCGGCCCGCGACGTGCCGCTGGCTCTCGGACAGGACGGAGACCGCCCACAGGGGCTGCTCGGCGAGCAGGTCGTCCATGCGGGAGCCCTCGCGCAGGCTGACCAGGACCAGCGGCGGGTCCAGGGACACGGACATGAACGCCGTGGCCGTCATCCCGACGTCCTCGCCGCGCGGGGCCTGCGGGTCGTCGGGGTCGAGCGGCGGCTCCTGCGCGGTCACCAGGACCACGCCCGAGGCCAGCCGGGACATGGCGGCACGGAACTCCTCGTTGCTCACCCCCTCAGCATGCCCGGGGGCGGGCGACGGCAACGGGAACGCGGGGGACACGGGGGGCGTGAGGGACGGAGAGTTCGGCACGCCTTCACGCTAATCGCCGGGCCGCGGGCCCCGCATCGGCCCCCGGACCGAACCGGGGCCCGAACCGGGACCTAGGACCACAGAACGAGGTGTGCGCATACCTACAAACTTTGCGTTCGGTAAACGCACCGGGAAAACGCAGAAACACCACTCAATTGTTCATCTTTCGCTGTGACTTGAGTCACAAGAAGCGGTAATTGTTGACCCTGTGTACCGAGTGGGCAGCGCGCTGTGATTCAGTGGCGGGGAACCTGCAAGGGCACCATCAGTAAAGGCGCCGAAGAGAACCCTTGATGCACTGCGAGGTCTCGGGGGGAGGGCGAGCATGGAGACCGAGTCGGAGCCCTACGTCCGTCTTGCGTCCCTGCGTCAGCTGCACCAGGCCATGGCCGACATGAACACGGCCCGCAGTCTGGCCGACACCCTGCAGACCGTCGCCGACGGCGTCGTCCACGCCCTCGGGTACGAACTGGCGTGCGTCAACCTGGTCCGCCCCGACGGCGACCTCGTCGTGGCGGCCTTCGCGGGGAACCAGGCCGCCGAGGCGCTGATCACCGGCCGGGTCGGCTCCCGCGACTCCTGGGACCGCCGCCTGGCCATGGGCGAGCAGTGGGGCGACCTGATCTTCATACCCCACACCGAGGGCTGGATCCTCGACGACGACGACGTCCCCCAGTGGTACACCGACGGGCCCGCGCCCCGCTTCGAGGACGAGTGGCACCCCTCGGACCGGCTCTTCGCCCCGATGTACGCGCCGGGCCCGCAGGGCGGCGGCAACAGCGGCGAGCTGGTCGGCGTCCTGTCCGTGGACCGGCCGCGCAACGGCCGCCGCCCCGGCGCCTGGGGCCGCGAGGCCCTGCAGATGTACGCCTTCCAGGCCGCCATCGCGATCAGCAACGCCCGGCTCCGCTCCAACATGCAGCGCGCCCTGGTCCGCCTGGAACGCGACCAGCAGGCACTCAGGGCCAGCGAGGAAAGCTTCCGGCAGGCCTTCGAGTACGCCCCCTCCGGCATGGCCATCGCCGAGATGGGCGGCGACCAGCACGGCCGCATCCTGCGCTCCAACGACGCCCTGTGCCGCCTGCTCGGCCGCCCCGCCTCCGCGATGCGCCGCTACGCCTTCTCCGACCTCGTCCACCCCGAGGACATCGGCACCCTGCTGCGCACCTCCGCCGAGGGCGGACGCGCCGAGCTGCGCCTGGGCCGCCGCGACGGCACCTACGTGTGGGTCTCCCTGCGCAACAGCGTCGTCGCCGACGCCGCCGACGGGCCGCGTTTCCTGCTCAGCCACGTCGAGGACATAGAGGAACGCAAGCGCCGCGAGCTCCAGCTCGCCCACCGCGCCTCCCACGACTCCCTCACCGGCCTGCCGAACTCCGCCGAGCTGCGTTCCCGTCTCGCCGCCCGGCTGTGCCGGCGCCCGCAGTCGTCGCACGCCGGCGTGGTGGACGCCATGGACGCCGCCTACGGGGACTCCGCCGTGTTCGACTCCGGCGGCCACACCTTCGACTTCGGGGCGGCCGCCGATCCGTACGGCGCCTACGACCACCACGTGCACGCCGTCGCCCCCGAGGACGGCCGGGACGACGGCACCAAGGGCCTCGCGGTCCTCTTCTGCGACCTGGACGGCTTCAAGTCGATCAACGACCGGTTCGGGCACAACGCCGGCGACGCCGTGCTCATCGAGGTCGCCCGCCGGCTCAGCGACGGCGTGCGCGACGGCGACACGGTGGCCCGGCTCGGCGGTGACGAGTTCGTGATCCTCGCCAACGGGCTCGGCCAGGCCGACGCCCAGGACCTCGCCGTCCGTCTGCGCAACGAGATCATCCAGCCGATCCGGGCCGAGGGGCGGGCCGTCCGCGTGGGCGCCAGCTTCGGCATCGGGTGGGCCCACTGCGGCATGACGGCGGACGAAGTACTGAAGTCCGCCGACGAACGCATGTACGTCGAGAAACGATCTCGTCCCAAACAGCACCGCCGAGCCGGATGATCACCAGGTCAGCGCGTTGATGCGGTATGAGTCACCCGTTCGGGTCAGTGGGAGCGGGTAGGCTCGCTGTCTCACACCCGTACCGCACGCGCACCGCATCTGGTTAGGAGACCTAGGGATGACGCCCGGCAACAACGGCGCGAGCACGCCCGAGGACGACGACCCCTTCGGCTACCTCTACGCCGACGGGCAGGCCAACGGAGCCCAGCCGCCGTCCGGTGGCTACGGCTACCCGAACTCCGTCAACCGGGTGCGTCCCGTCGGCACACGGCAGTACGGGGCACCGCAGGGCCAGGCCGGGCCGACCGGCGCCTACGGCCAGCCCGCCCCGCAGCAGCAGGGCGCCTACGGCCAGCCGCAGGGTGCCCACGGCAGGCCGAACGCGCACTACGCCGCGCCGGAGACCTTCCCCGGCGGCGGTGCTCCCCACGCCCCGCAGCACTCCGGGCACGGAGGGGGCGGCGGACGGCGCGGCCCCAACACCAAGGGCCTGCTGATCGGCGCGGTCGCGGTCGTCGCCGCGGTGGTCGTCGGAATCGCCGTGGCCATGACCAGCAGCGGCTCGGACGACGAGAAGGGCGGCAACGAGGCCGCCGGCGACCCCACCCCGACCCAGTCCCAGACCACCGACCCGAGCCCGTCGGCCAGTGAGGGTGCCGAGGAAGAGGGCGAGCTCCCGGCGATCGACGCGAAGGCGCTGCGGCTGTCGCCCGGCGTGGCCACGGCGTCGGAGATCGAGGGCGCCCGGTCGGACGCCGGCGTCTACGTGGCCAATCTCAACCAGCCCGGTGCCTCGGTCACCTGGACCGTGGACGGCATCCCCGAGGACGGCACCTACACCCTCTTCACCGGGTACAGCGCGGCCGGCGAGGACCAGTCGATGACCTTGACGGTCAACGGCAAGGAGTTCGGCAGCAAGCTGAACATGGGCAACTTCACCGGCGCCAAGGACGGCGAGTTCGCCAAGGGCTGGACCACCACCTACGCCTGGCCCACCCTGAACAAGGGCACCAACACCATCTCGCTCTCCTGCGCCGACGGCGACAAGTGCAACGTGCTGCTGGACCAGTTCTCCCTGAAGAAGGGCCAGGTCAAGGAGTAGGCGTCGCGGGCCGGGGCGTCACGCCGCGTCGGCCTCCGCCGTCACCGCGACCCCGCGTCCGAGCAGATCCTCGTACGCCGCCCGGTCGAACTCGCCCGCCACCGGTGCCAGCACCGTCGCCGTGGACAGGGCGACCGCGCGGGCCAGGCGGTCCGGCCAGGGCAGGTTCTCGACCAGGCCGGAGAGCAGCCCCGCCACCGCCGAGTCGCCCGCACCCGTCGGATTGCCGTGCACGCGGGCGGGCGGGGCGGCGCGCCAGCGGCCCTCCGGGGTCACCGCGAGCAGCCCCTCGGCGCCCAGCGAGGCGACCACCGAGCGGGCACCGCGGCGCCGGGCGTCCTGCGTGGCCCGCAGCGGCTCGTGCGAGCCGGTCAGCTCGGCCAGCTCGTCGGCGTTCGGTTTGATCAGGTCCGGGCGGGCGGCGAGCCCCCGGCGCAGCGGCTCCCCGCCGGTGTCCAGCAGCACCGGCACGCCCGCGGCGCGCGCCGTGCGCACCAGCCCGGCATAGGCGCCCACCGGAACGCCCGGCGGCAGACTTCCGCACAGGGCCACCGCACAGGCACCGGCGAGCAGATCCTCGTAGACGTCCTGGAAGGCGTTCCACTCGGCGGGTGCGACGGCCGGTCCGGGCTCGTTGAGCTGGGTGGTGTCGCCGGTGCGCTCGTCCACGACGGCGACGGTGCGCCGGGTCGCCCCCGCGACCGGCACGAGCGCGTCGGTCACCCCGGGCACGCCGGTGAGCCCCTCGCGCACGACGTCTCCCGTGCTGCCGCCCGCGAAGCCGGTGACCGTCACCTCGTGCCCGAGGGCCGCCAGCACCCGGGCCACGTTCAGCCCCTTGCCGCCGGACCGCTCCGTCACCTCGGTGACCCGGTGGGAGGCGTGAGGCCTGAGGCGGGGGACGCGGTAGGTGATGTCAAGAGCGGTGTTCAGTGTGACGGTGAGGATCGCCCGTGTCGCCCGTGTCGCCCGTGTCGCCCGTGTCGCCTGCGTCACCTGTGCGGCCTCCCCCGATCGCCTGTGGCCGCCTCCCGCGCAGAGGCGGCCGTCCATGGACACGATCATGCCAAAAGGGCGGCGGTCGGCCCACCCCCCGGTCCGGCCACCGTGGGCCGGCCCGGGAGCGGACCCGCGGACGGATCAGCCCAGGTGGGGATCGACCACCCATGCGCCCCGGCGCATGACGCCCACCAGGTCGAACGCGGCGTCCAGGACCACCAGGTCGGCGTCCTTGCCGGGCTCCAGGGAGCCGACCCGGTCGGCGAGGCCCAGCAGCCGGGCCGGGTTGGCGGAGATCGCCGCGACGACGTCCTCCACGGCCAGCCCGTCCACGGTCACCGCCCGCTTGAAGGCGCGGTCCAGGGTGAGCGTCGAGCCTGCGATCGAGCCGCCCTCCACCAGCCGGGCCACACCGTCCGAGACGTCGACCTCCATCGGGCCGAGCAGGTAGCGGCCGTCACCGAAACCGGCCGCGTCCATCGCGTCGGTGATGAAGGCGACCCGGGCGGCGCCCGCGTGGTGGAACGCGAGCCGGAGCGCCGCCGGGTGCAGATGGGTGCCGTCGTTGATCAGCTCGACGGTGACCCGCTCGTCCTCCAGCAGCGCCGTGATCGGGCCGGGGGCGCGGTGGCCGAGCGGCGGCATGGCGTTGAAGAGGTGCGTGGCGACCGTCGCCCCCGCGTCGATGGCCTGGCGCGTCTGTTCGTACGTCGCGTCCGTGTGCCCGATGGCGGCGATCACGCCGTGCTCCGCGAGCAGCCGTACGGAGTCCAGGCCGCCCGGCAGCTCGGTGGCGAGCGTCAGCATCTTCGCGTGGCCGTGCGCGGCGTCGACGAGCTTGCGGACCTCGGCCGGATCGGGGTCGCGCAGCAGCTGCTCGTCGTGGGCGCCCTTGCGGCACGGGGAGATGAACGGCCCCTCGAAGTGGATGCCGGCGACGTCGCCCTGCTGGGCCAGCTCGGCGAGCAGCCCGGCCTGCCGGGCCAGGAAGTCCAGGTCGCCGGTGACGGCGGAGGCGACGACCGTGGTGGTGCCGTGCAGGCGGTGGGTCTCGACGCCCTTGAGGATGTCCTCGGCGGTGCCGCCGGTGAAGGAGGCGCCGCCGCCGCCGTGGTTGTGGATGTCGACGAAGCCGGGGACCACCCAGTGGCCCGACAGGTCGAGGACCTCGGCGTGAGGGGGCGCCGTGTCCGTGATCCGCGTGCCGTCGACGATCACGCGGCCGTCGTCCACGGTCCCGGTGGGCAGTACCACCCGGGCACCGGCGAGAACCTTGCTTGGGGCCATCAGGTGGTTACCTCCGGGGAAGTCGCGGTCGTGGAAGCGGAAGAAGCGGAAGAAGCGGAAGAAGTGGTGCTGAGCGGCTCGGTGCCGAACGTTTCGCTGTCGATCCGATCGCTGTCGATCCGGTCGCTGCCGGTCTGTTCGCTGTCGATCCGTTCGGTGCCGATCCGTTCGGTGCCGAGCGGGCCGGTGCCGGAGCGGCCGGCCCCGAGCAGGTCCCAGGCCATGAGCCCGGCACCCAGGCAGCCGGCGGTGTCCCCCAGCGCCGCGGGGACGATCTCCGGAAGCCTCTGGAAGGTGACGCGCCGCCGGACGGCGTCCCGCAGCGGTGTGAACAAGGTTTCCCCCGCCTCGGCGAGGCCGCCACCGATGATCAGGACGCGCGGGTCCAGCAGAGTGAGAGCGGTGACCAGTCCGTCGGCGAGCGCGTCCACCGCGTCCTGCCACACGGCGGCGGCCCGGGCGTCCCCCGACTCCACGGCCCGGGCGCAGCCGGCGGCGTCCGCGTCCGGGTCGCCGCAGGCCGCGGCCCACGCCTGGCCGACCGCCGACGCGGACGCGAACCGCTCCAGACAGCCGCGCTGCCCGCACGGGCACGGCGTCCCGCCGGGCCGTACGACGATGTGGCCGATCTCGCCCGCGAAGCCGTGGGCGCCCGACTCCACCCGGCCGTCGATGCCGATGGCGCCCGCGATGCCGGTGCCCAGCGGCACGAACAGGAACCGGTCGGCCCCCCGCCCGGCCCCGATCCGCCCCTCGGCGAGCCCGCCGGTGCGCACGTCGTGGCCGAGGGCGACCGGGACGGAGCCGAGCCGGTCGCCGAGCAGCGCCCGCAGGGGTACGTCGCGCCAGCCGAGGTTGGCCGCGTACACGGCGGTGCCGTTCGCCTCGTCGATGATGCCGGGGACGGCCACACCGGCGGCGCGGGCGGGCTCGCCGAACCGGTCGGCACCGTAGGCGCGCAGTTCGGCGGCGAAGTCCAGGATGCCCGCGACGACCGCGTCGGGCCCGCGGTCGCGGCCGGTGGCCCGGCGGGCCTGGTGCAGCAGCTCGCCCCCCGGCCCGGCCAGGGCGGCCTTCATCCCGGTGCCGCCCACATCGAGGGCGATGACATGTCTCACGGGGGACAGTGTGGCCCGTTGACCCGGGAGAGGTCTAGTCCACTGCCGTGGTGTAGACCTTAATCCGTTAAACGAACAAGCGAACAAGCGAACGCGTGAGCAAAGCAGCGAACGACACAAGTCGTCCGCAGGGTTGGGGAGTCAGGGTGCAGCGGCGTAGGACAGGAACGATCGCGGTGGTGTCCGCACTGGGCATGGCAGCGGTCCTCGGCGGCTGCGGGCTCACCGGAGACTCCGGCGAGGTGACGCTGAAACTGGTGGCCGCCGACTACGGCGACAGCAAGGCCAACAGCTCGCAGAACTACTGGGACGAGCTGGCCAAGGCCTACGAGGCCAAGCACCCCGACGTGCACGTGGACGTCACCGTGTACTCCTGGAACGACGTCGACCGCGAGGTCCGCGAGATGGTCGAGGCCGGCAAGGCCCCCGACATGGCGCAGATCGGCGCCTACTCCGACTACGCGGACAAGGACCTGCTCTACCGGGCCGACGACCTGCTCTCCATCCCGGTCCAGGCCAACTACGTCTCGCAGCTCGCCGGCGCCGGCCAGGTCAACGGGGTGCAGTACGGCCTGCCCTTCGCGGCCTCCACCCGCGTGCTCTTCTACAACAAGACCCTCTTCGACAAGGCCGGCGTCGCCCCGCCCAAGTCCTGGGAGGACCTCGCGGACGCGGCCGAGAAGCTCAAGCAGGAGGGCGTGAAGTACCCGTACGCCCTGCCGCTGGGCCCCGAGGAGGCGCCGGCCGAGACGATGCAGTGGCTGCTCAGCGGCGGGGGCGGCTACACCGACGACGTCGGCACCTACTCCGTCGACTCGCCGCAGAACGTCACCACCTTCACCTGGCTCAAGGAAGAACTGGTCGGCAAGGGCCTCACCGGCCCGGTCGCCCCCGGCAAGCTCAACCGGGCCGACGCCTTCGCCGCCTTCGCGAACGGCGACGTCGGCATGCTCAACGGACACCCCACGCTGATGAAGACGGCGTCCGGCAAGGGCGTGAAGTACGGCATGGTGCCGACCCCCGGCATCGACGGCGCCAGCAAGAACACGCTCGGTGTCACCGACTGGATGACCGCCTTCAAGAAGAACGGCCACCAGGAGGAGATCGGCGACTTCCTCGACTTCGTCTACAGCGACGAGAACGTCCTCGCCTTCTCCCGCCAGTACGACCTGCTGCCGGTGACCACCTCCGCGTCCCAGGTCATGAGCACCGCGGCGGAGGACAAGGACCTCCAGCCCTTCCTGAACGAGCTGCTGCTCTCCGAGCTCTACCCGGTCGGCAAGTCTTCCTGGGCCTCGGTCAGCGCGGACATCAAGAAGCGCATCGGCCAGGCGGTCGCCCCCGGCGGCAGCACCGAGGCGGTGCTCGACCAGATCCAGGCGACGGCGATGCGGGCGGGCAGCGCGGAGTAGCGAGCAGCGGAGCAGGAGCGCCGGGGGCCGCTGTCGGTGGCGGGAGTTACGGTGCCGTACATGGACCTGGGACAGAGGGAGCGGAACATCCTCGCGCTGGAACGCCGAGGTTTCCCCGGCCCCGGCGCGAAGGAGCGCGCGATCCGCGAGGAACTGGGCCTGGCACCGGTCCGCTACTACCAGCTCCTCAACGCCCTCCTGGACGACCCCCGCGCCCTGGCGGCCGACCCGGTGACGGTCAACCGGCTGCGCCGGATACGGGAGGCACGGCGCTCGGAGCGGTGACGGGTGACCGGACCGGACCGGACAGGACCGGACGGGACGGGACGGGACCGGACGGGACGGGACGGGACCGAAGGGGAAGGATCCGCCCGGTGCGCCTGCCTCCGGCTCCTGCGGTTCCTCCGGCGCTTGCGGCTCCTCCGGTTCCTCCGGTTCCTCCGAACGTCCCGGCACCGTGGGTGACCGCGTCCGCGGGCGGTGGCGAGCGGTGGCGGCCCCTGGGACGGTGACGTGCGGTCCGGGCGGCGGCCCGCGCGCGGTGGCGGGCCGGCCGTCGGCGCTCGCCGGGCCGTCGGTGTCCGCCGGACTGCCGATGCCCGCGGGACTGTCGGCGTACGAGCCATGCGTGCCCCCGCGCCGGCGGGATAGGTTCGCGGTATGGGCAGCCACCAGGACTCCACCCGTGACGACTCCCCGGACCACCTGCCGACGCCCGCGACGGAGGCCGGACGCGAGGGGCTCGACGCCCTTCTCGCCCGCCCCGGCCGCGCGGTCGTCGCGCTCGACTTCGACGGCACGCTCGCCCCGATCGTCGCCGACCCCGACCGGGCCCGCGCCCACCCGGACGCCGTGCCGGCGCTCGCGGCCCTCGCCCCCAAGGTCGCCTCCGTCGCGGTGATCACCGGCCGCCCGGCCGAGGTCGCGGTCAGCCACGGCGGCTTCGCCGACGTCCCCGGCCTGGACCACCTCGTCGTCCTCGGCCACTACGGCGCCGAGCGCTGGGACGCCGCCACCGGCACCCTCACCACCCCCGACCCGCACCCCGGCGTCGCCGCCGTCCGCGCCGAGCTGCCGGGACTGCTGGCCCGGTCCGGGGCGGAGCAGGGCACGTGGATCGAGGAGAAGGGCCACGCGGTCGCCGTCCACACCCGCCGCGCCCCCGACCCCCGGGCCGCCTTCGACGCCCTGCGCGCCCCCCTCACCGACCTGGCCGCCCGCCACGGCCTGATCGTCGAGCCGGGCCGCATGGTCCTGGAACTGCGCCCACCCGGCATGGACAAGGGCGCCGCCCTGCGGGCGTACGTCCGGGAGCTCGACGCGGGCGCCGTTGTCTACGCCGGCGACGACCTGGGCGACCTCCCCGCCTTCGCGGCGGTCGACGCCCTCCGCGCGGAGGGCACCCCCGGTCTCCTGGTGTGCAGCGGCAGCGACGAGGTCCCCGACCTCCGCGCACGAGCGGACGTGGTCGTCGACGGCCCGACGGGAGTGGTGGCACTCGTCCGCGCCCTGGCCGACGCCACCTGACCGCGGGCAGCCGTGCCGCCGCGGGTGGGCGCGGCGGCACCCGGCAGGTCCGGCCTCGCGTCCCGCCCCACCCCCGCCCCCGGCGCCGGGCGTCCGGCGCCGGTCGTCCGGCCGTCAGGACCTCAGCGCGTCCAACTGCTCCAGGAACCACCGCGCCGGGGGCAACGCCGTACCCGCCGCGGCCAGCCGCTTCGACCGCTCCGCCCGCTCCCCGGGCCCCACCGACAACGCTTCGTGCAGCGCCTGGGCCGTCCCCGACACGTCGTACGGATTCACCACCACCGCGTCCTCACCCAGCTCCTCGTACGCCCCCGCCTCCCGCGACAGCACCAGCACGCACCCCTCGTCGGAGACGACCGGCACCTCCTTCGCGACGAGGTTCATGCCGTCCCGGACGGGGTTGACCAGTGCCACGTCCGCCAGCCGGTACGCCGCCAGCGACCGCGCGAAGTCGTCCTTCACATGCAGCACGACCGGCGTCCAGCCCGCCGTCCCGAACTCCGCGTTGACCGCGTCCGCCACCCGCCGCACCTCGGCGGTGTAGTCCCGGTACACGGCGAGGTCCTGCCGCGACGGGTACGCGAACGCGACGTGCACGACCCGCTCCCGCCACTCGGGCCGCCCCGCCAGCAGCTCCCGGTACGCCAGCAGCCCCCGCACGATGTTCTTCGACAGTTCGGTCCGGTCCACCCGCACGATCGTCTTCCGCGCGGTCCCGTCCGGGCCCTCCCCGATCTCCGCCCGCAGCGCCGCCATCCGCTCGTCCACGTCGGCCTCGTGCGAGCGCTGCCGCAGGAACTCCGCGTCCGCCCCGAGCCCGTGCACGCCGGTCTCCGTGCCGCCGGTCCCGCCCACCAGGGCGTCGCAGCACGCGGTGAACGCGTCGGCCCAGCGCCGGGTGAGGAACCCGAGCCGGTCGGCGCCGAGCATGCCGCGCAGCACCTGCTCGGCGATGTCGTCCGGCAGCAGCCGGAAGTAGTCGACCGGCGCCCACGGCGTGTGCGAGAAGTGGCCGATGCGCAGGTCCGGCCGGAGCTCGCGCAGCATCCCGGGCACCAGCGTCAGGTGGTAGTCCTGCACGATCGCGACCGCGCCCTCGGCGGCCTCCTCGGCCAGCGCCTTCGCGAAGGCCCGGTTGTACGCCTCGTAGGAGGCCCACTGCCGCCGGAACTCCGCGTCGAAGACCGGCTCCAGGGGCGTCTGGTAGAGCATGTGGTGCACGAACCACAGCACGCTGTTGGCGATCCCGTTGTACGCGTCCGCGTGCACGTCGGCCGGTACGTCCAGCATCCGCACGCCGTCCTCGCCGACCCCGCGCCGCACCGCCTCGCGGTCGCCGTCGCCGAGCGCGGAGCACACCCACAGCGCCCCCGCGTCGGGCCCGATGGCCGACAGCCCGGAGACCAGCCCGCCACCGCCGCGCCTGGCGTGCAGCGAACCGTCCTCCCCTACCTCGTACGAGACGGGCCCCCGGTTGGAGGCGACCAGCACCTGAGCAGCACCGAAGCTTGAAGCCATACGCCTCAACCTAGCCCGGCCCCGGGGGCCTCAAACGTGGCCGGATGCCCCGTCGGCATCGATCGCGTCACGCACCTTGTGAGGGTGGTGTGAAAAGAAGAAGGATGTGCGGTGCGCATTTCAACTTTCTGGGGGGTGGGCCGCATGCCCATACGCAAGCGCGGATTCACGAGCGGCGCGGCACTGGTCGCGGCCTGCGCACTGGCACTGGCCGGCTGCGGCGGCGAGGACGCCGACACCGCGACGGACGCACGGCCCGCGACGACCGCCGCGACCCCGGACAGCAGCCCCACACCCGAGGCGTCCCCCAGCACCGCCTCCCCGGCCCCAGCACCCACCCCCACCCCGACCCCCGCCACGCTGCCGGACTTCACCGGCCGCAGCGTCGGGTCGGCCGTCATCTCCGCCAAGCAGGCCGACGTCGACTACACCGTCCGGCTCCAGGGCACCGGAGGGCAGGCCTCCTCCTGGGGCACCGGCGAGAAGGTCTGCGAGCAGACCACCGGCCCCGACGGCGTGGTCTTCACCGTCCCCCGTGACGGCCGGGACTGCGCCGGGCGTTCGCTGCGCCCGAAGCCGACCCCCGCCCCCGAATCCGCGCAGCCGAAGGACCCCGGCACGGGCGGCACCGCCACCGGCGGCGGCACGAGTGGCGGCACCGGCGCCTGCGAACTCACCAGTCCCGCGGGCAACTGCTACGCCGACGGCCAGTTCTGCGCCAAGAAGCACCGCGGCCTGAGCACCCACGGCCGCGGCGGCGAGTACCTGACCTGCGCACGCGACTCCGGCGGCACCTGGCGCTGGTCGGACGGCGTTTCCGGCTGACGCGGTCCGGGCCCGGGAGGCCGGGCCACCCCGTACCGGCGACCGCGGACCCCGGGGCCGGGTCCGGGGTCCGGGGAGTCAGTCCACCCGCCGGGGTCCGGGGAGTCAGGCCACCCGCCGGGCCGCGTACTCCGCGATCTCCGTCATCGGTGGCCGCTCCTCCGTGTCCACGGAGTACGTGCGCGGTTCGAAGCCGTCGGCGCCGCGTTCGAACTGGGTGAGGGACGGCCGGACCAGGTGGCCGCGGGCCAGCCGGAGCTGGGCGGTGCGGTAGATCGCGGCGGACATGCGGCCCAGCGCCTGGCCGTCCTGGTGCCGGTGCCTGCGCACGCCGACGTCGACCTGCGCGAGGGCGTCCAGGCCCACCAGGTGCAGGGCGTCGACCAGCATGCCCAGCTCGACCCCGTAGCCGACGGGGAAGGGAAGCTGTTCGAGGAGGGAGCGGCGGGCCGCGTACTCGCCGCCGAGCGGCTGCACGAACCCGGCCAGCCGCGGCCAGTGCATGTTGAGCAGCGGGCGGGCCATCAGCTCCGTGACCCGGCCGCCCTGACCGGCCGCGGTGCCCAGCGGGCGGTCGTACATGGCCTTGACGAGGTGCACGTCCGGGTCGGTGAGCAGCGGTCCCACGATCCCGGAGACGAAGTCGGCGGAGAACTCGCGCAGGTCGGCGTCGACGAAGCAGACGATGTCACCGTCGGTGACCAGCAGCGAGCGCCACAGGACCTCGCCCTTGCCGGGTACGGCCGGGAGGCGGGGGAGTATCGCGTCGCGGTGCACGACGCGCGCGCCCGCCGCCGCGGCCACCTCCGACGTACGGTCCGTCGACCCGGAGTCCACGACCACGATCTCGTCGACGAGCGGGACGCGCCCCATCAGGTCCCGGCGGATCACCGTGACGATGTCGCCGACCGTCGCCTCCTCGTCGAGGGCGGGGAGCACCACGCTGACCGACTGCCCCGTGGCGTGCTTGGCGGTCAGGAGCTGCTGGACCGGCCGGTCCGCCAGGGACCAGGAGCGTGTATCCAGCCAGCGCTCGACTTCTTCCAGCACGTCCGGTGGCTCCTTCGTGATCCGTTGTGATCCATCTCGCGGTGCGGACGACTGCCTCAACCGCCCTGGCCTTCGGTTACAGTCTTGAACAACGCGATGGCCCACCGCATGCCGGGGGCCCGCGCGCACCACCGCACAACAACCGAATACCGCTCATCCAGAGGGGCAGAGGGATACGGCCCGTTGAAGCCCCGGCAACCCTCCAGTCGGTTCTTGTCACGCAGACGTGGCGAGGCTCCCGGCTCGGGAAGGTGCCAATTCCGTCTCACGGCGAGATGCGTCGTGAGGAAGATGAGGAGAAAGGGCCTCGCCTCCATGGCTGTGCAGACTGTCGACAGCACCACCACCCCCGACGCTCCCGCCCCCGCCGGATCCGTCGATCTGGGCCCCGCCGACGCCCTCTCCTGCCGCGAGTGCGGCCACCGCGTGCCGCTCGGCCCGGTCTTCGCCTGCGAGGAGTGTTTCGGCCCGCTGGAGATCGCCTACGACTTCTCGGCCTACGACACCGAGGAACTGCGCAAGCGGATCGAAGCGGGCCCCGCCAACATCTGGCGCTACGCCCCGCTGCTGCCCGTCCCCGCCGACGTGGCGACCAAGCCGAACATCAACCCGGGCTGGACCAAGCTGGTCAAGGCCGACAACCTGGCCCGCGAGCTGGGCGTCACCGGCGGCCTGTACGTCAAGGACGACTCCGGCAACCCGACGCACTCCTTCAAGGACCGCGTCGTCGCCCAGGCCATCGAGGCCGCCCGCGCCTTCGGCTTCACCACCCTCTCCTGCTCCTCCACCGGCAACCTCGCGGGTGCCGTCGGCGCCGCCGCCGCCCGCGCCGGCTTCCGCTCCTGCGTGTTCATCCCGCACGACCTGGAGCAGGGCAAGGTCGTCATGGCCGCCGTCTACGGCGGTGAGCTCGTCGGCATCGAGGGCAACTACGACGACGTGAACCGCTTCTGCTCCGAGCTGATCGGCGACCCGGCCGGCGAGGGCTGGGGCTTCGTCAACGTCAACCTGCGCCCGTACTACGCGGAGGGCTCCAAGACGCTGGCGTACGAGATCTGCGAGCAGCTCGGCTGGCGGCTGCCCGACCAGCTCGTCGTCCCCATCGCGTCCGGCTCCCAGCTCACGAAGATCGACAAGGGTCTGCAGGAGCTGATCAGGCTCGGGCTGGTCGAGGACAAGCCCTACAAGATCTTCGGTGCCCAGGCCGAGGGCTGCTCGCCGGTGTCCACCGCGTACAAGGCCGGCCACGACGTCGTACGCCCGCAGAAGCCGGACACCATCGCCAAGTCCCTCGCGATCGGCAACCCGGCCGACGGTCCGTACGTCCTCGACATCGCCCGCCGCACCGGCGGCGCCGTGGAGGACGTGACCGACGAGCAGGTCGTCGACGCCATCAAGCTGCTCGCGCGCACCGAGGGGATCTTCGCGGAGACGGCGGGCGGGGTGACGGTCGGCGTCACGAGGAAGCTGATCGAGGACGGCCTCCTGGACCCGTCGCTCACCACCGTCGTCCTCAACACCGGCGACGGACTGAAGACCCTCGACGCGGTGGCCGGCACCGGCCTCACCGCCACCATCCGCCCGAACCTGGACTCCTTCCGAGAGGCTGGCCTCGCATGAGCGTGACCGTTCGCATCCCGACCATCCTGCGCACCTACACCGGCGGCAAGGCCGAGGTCGCCGCCGACGGCGCGAACCTCGGTGAGGTCATCGCCGACCTGGAGAAGAACCACACCGGCATCGCCGCCCGCGTCCTGGACGACCAGGGCAAGCTGCGCCGTTTCGTCAACGTCTACGTCAACGACGACGACGTCCGTTTCGAGCAGGGCCTGGAGACCGCGACCCCCGACGGCGCGGGCGTCTCCATCATCCCCGCGGTCGCCGGCGGCTGATACGCGTCGTAGCGCGCATTGCCCCCTCCGTAAGAGAAACGGAGGGGGCAATTCCATGTGGTTGAGCGCGGTAGAGTTGGGGAACGCGCTCCCGGTCGCGAGACCGGGAACCCTCGATTCCTGCCGCACGCCCCACAAGATGTAGCCAAAGTGTGGGCGTCTTTCGCGGCTTTTGTTCCCTTTGTGTGCCCCGACTTGACCTGAATTCAGGCGAATTCTCGCCACATTCCGGATCGGGTGCGTCCAGATTTCTCGTCCAATTGACCTGTTGCAGAGGGCAGTTGGACAGATACATTCAGCCGCGGTCGACGCGTTCCGGCGCACGCCCCCAGTCGTGGGGGGCGAGGTCTGACCCGGGTCCGCGAAGTGCGGATCTGTGCAAGGGCCAGTAATAGGGGAGTTAGGCATGGCTCAGGGCACCGTCAAGTGGTTCAACGCGGAGAAGGGGTACGGCTTCATCGCGGTCGACGGTGGTGCGGATGTTTTCGTCCACTACAGCGCGATTCAGATGGACGGCTACCGCACCCTCGAAGAAGGCCAGCGGGTCGAGTTCGAGATCTCGCAGGGTCAGAAGGGCCCGCAGGCCGACATGGTTCGCCTCAGCGCCTGAGACGCGCGGCCACCGCAGCATTGGCCTTCATCCGAAGGGCCCGTACCTCCCGGGGTACGGGCCCTTCGGCCTGCTCCGGGCCTGCCCCGGGGCCTCCCGGGACCCATCCGGGACCCGCCCGCGACCCGCTCCGGGCCTGCCCCGGAGCCTCCCGGGACCCGTCCGGATCCGTCCGGACCCTTGGTCGCGGACGGCCGGGAGCGGGTGTCGATCGCCGAGAGGCGCTTGCACTCGACAGGGGCGAGTGCTAATCATTGCGTTAGCACTCTGAAGGTGAGAGTGACAACGAAGGACCGGGTCGGTGAGGCCCGCAGGCCGGGTGGGGAAGGAACCGCACGGCAGGCGAGCCGTCCGTCGCGGGCGCGGGCGCGGTCCGAAGGAATCACCCCCAGTCCTGGAGGGACCACTTCACATGGCCAAGATCATCGCGTTCGACGAGGAGGCGCGGCGCGGCCTCGAGCGCGGCATGAACCAGCTCGCGGACGCCGTCAAGGTGACGCTCGGCCCCAAGGGCCGCAACGTCGTCCTCGAGAAGAAGTGGGGCGCCCCCACGATCACCAACGATGGTGTGTCCATCGCCAAGGAGATCGAGCTCGAGGACCCGTACGAGAAGATCGGCGCCGAGCTGGTCAAGGAAGTCGCCAAGAAGACGGACGACGTCGCCGGTGACGGTACGACCACCGCGACCGTTCTCGCCCAGGCCCTCGTCAAGGAAGGCCTGCGCAACGTCGCGGCCGGCGCCAACCCGATGGCCCTGAAGCGCGGCATCGAGAAGGCCGTCGAGGCCGTCTCCGCCGCCCTGCTGGAGCAGGCGAAGGACGTCGAGACCAAGGAGCAGATCGCCTCCACGGCCTCCATCTCCGCCGCCGACACCCAGATCGGCGAGCTCATCGCCGAGGCCATGGACAAGGTCGGCAAGGAAGGCGTCATCACCGTCGAGGAGTCCCAGACCTTCGGTCTGGAGCTGGAGCTCACCGAGGGTATGCGCTTCGACAAGGGCTACATCTCGGCGTACTTCGCCACCGACATGGAGCGTATGGAGGCGTCCCTCGACGACCCGTACATCCTGATCGCCAACTCCAAGATCGGCAACGTCAAGGACCTGCTGCCGCTCCTGGAGAAGGTCATGCAGTCGGGCAAGCCGCTGCTGATCATCGCCGAGGACGTCGAGGGCGAGGCCCTGTCGACCCTGGTCGTCAACAAGATCCGCGGCACCTTCAAGTCCGTCGCCGTCAAGGCCCCGGGCTTCGGCGACCGCCGCAAGGCCATGCTCGGCGACATCGCCATCCTCACGGGCGGCGAGGTCATCTCCGAGGAGGTCGGCCTCAAGCTCGAGAACGCCACGCTCGACCTGCTGGGCAGCGCGCGCAAGGTCGTCATCACCAAGGACGAGACCACGATCGTGGACGGCGCCGGCTCCGCCGACCAGGTCCAGGGCCGGGTCAACCAGATCCGCGCCGAGATCGAGAACAGCGACTCGGACTACGACCGCGAGAAGCTCCAGGAGCGTCTGGCGAAGCTGGCCGGCGGCGTGGCCGTCATCAAGGCCGGTGCCG
This sequence comes from Streptomyces sp. WG5, assembly GCF_049974565.1. Classification (NCBI taxonomy): domain Bacteria; kingdom Bacillati; phylum Actinomycetota; class Actinomycetes; order Kitasatosporales; family Streptomycetaceae; genus Streptomyces; species Streptomyces sp. WG5. The sequence goes on from NZ_JBNGGC010000011.1 coordinate 98,325, forward strand.
CCACCGAGGTCGAGCTCAAGGAGCGCAAGCACCGCATCGAGGACGCCGTCCGCAACGCGAAGGCGGCCGTCGAGGAGGGCATCGTCGCCGGTGGTGGCGTGGCCCTGCTCCAGGCCTCCCAGGTCTTCGAGAAGCTGGAGCTCTCGGGTGACGAGGCGACCGGCGCCAACGCCGTGAAGCTCGCCCTGGAGGCCCCGCTGAAGCAGATCGCCGTCAACGGTGGTCTCGAGGGCGGCGTCGTCGTGGAGAAGGTCCGCAACCTGACCGTCGGCCACGGCCTGAACGCCGCCACCGGTGAGTACGTCGACATGATCGCCGAGGGCATCATCGACCCGGCGAAGGTGACCCGCTCTGCCCTGCAGAACGCCGCCTCCATCGCCGCGCTGTTCCTCACCACCGAGGCCGTCATCGCCGACAAGCCGGAGAAGGCCGCCGCGGCCGGTGCTCCGGGCGGCATGCCGGGCGGTGACATGGACTTCTGATCGACCGGTTCCGGTTGATCGACCGTCCTTCACGTACCGAGGGCGGCACCCCCTGTTCCGGCAGGGGGTGCCGCCCTCGGGCGTTCCGCGTCAGGAGGAGCGGGTCTCCGACACGGGGATGGCATGGTGCGCGGCGAAGGTGCGGACCGCCTGTCGCAGCGGTGGTGCGGCACCCTGGGGAGCGAGCCACCTCGTCCGCATGAGGACGGTGCCGTCGAATCTGCCGCGGACCCACAGCAGAGGCTGGACAGCCGGTGGCAGACGGTGCTTCCGGGTCCCACCGGTCCACACGGTCAGCCGGCTCTCCCTGGAACTGGTGTTCAGCTCCACGGACCGGATGTCGGCCCAGGGCAGCACGACCTGCTTCTTGAGGGAGTCCACCCGGATACCCAGCTCGGTGAACGAGATCCCGTCACCGGAGCCGCGGAGCAGGCCTGCCAGCCGAAGGAACGCGATGAGCGCGGCGAGCACGAACAGCAGGCGCGGGCCGCCGGACGAGACCGCGACGAGCACCAGGAGCACGCTGGTGAGGACGGCGTTGCGCAGGATCATGAGCGACCGGGTCCGGCGGGGACGCCGGTAGTGGGCGAGCGGTGGCCAGGGGACGATCGTGGACCGGTCGCCGGCCTGCCGCTGTCCCGAGCCGACCGGACTCGAGGTGACCGAGGTGGAGGCGGCGCGGGGGCGTGCGTCGTCGAGCAGGTCCACCGGGGTTCCGTCCGCGTGGTCCGCCGTCACGGAGAGGCGGTCCGCGCACATGTCCAGCAACCGGCCGGGCGTGGGGCGTTCCCCGGGGTCCTTGCTCAGGCAGGCGAGGACGAGGGGTCGCAGGTCGTTGGGTACGGCGGACACGTCCGCCTCCGTGTGCACCGCGCGGTACATCAGCCCGTACGGTGTGCCGTTGCCGAAGGCGCTGCCGCCCGCCGCGGCGATCAGCACGGCGCCGAGGGAGAAGACGTCGCACGCCCCGGTGATGTCGAGTCCCTGCACCTGTTCCGGCGCGATGAACCCGGAGCTTCCGATCACCGAGCCGTCGTGGGTCAGCTGGGTGCCCTCCAGCGCGCGGGCGATGCCGAAGTCGAGGACGCGCGGGCCGTCGTCGGCCAGGATGATGTTGCCCGGTTTGAGGTCGCGGTGGACCAGCCCGCAGGAGTGGATCGTCTCCAGGGCCTCGGCCAGCGAGGCCGCGAGAGCCCAGAGCCGGTCCTCGTCGAGTGGGCCGTTCCGGGCGACCTCGTCGGCCAGGGTCGGCCCCTTGATGTAGGCGCTGGCCATCCAGGGCTGGGGTGCGTCGGGGTCCGCGTCCACCACGGCCGCGGTGTGGAAGCCGCCGACCTTGCGGGCCGCTTCCACCTCCTTGCGGAATCGCTGCCGGAACCGGGGATCGGCCGCGTACTCGCTTTTGACCACCTTGATCGCGACGGCCCGGCCGGACCGCGAGCGGCCCAGGAACACCGAGCCCATGCCCCCGGTCCCCAGCCGGCGCTCGATCACGTAATCACCGACACGTGCCCCGTTCACGGCTTCCTCTCAGGTGATTGGTGCGACCGACGTCCGCGCGTCAACATACGCGATACCGGGGGCGGTTGGATTCGCGGACACGGGCGCCGGGGTGCGGGCCCGCTCGGCGGTGCGCCCGGTGTGCCCGGGATCACGTCGGGCCCGAGGCGCGTGGCAGGAATGGGCGCGGAAGCGCGCGGGTTGTCGTTGACATCGTATGCATGCAGACGCATATATCGACTGGTGTCATCCCAGGGAGTCCCACATGAGCGTCACCTCCGCCGAGACGGCCTCGCGCGCCGCTCGGATCCTCGCCCGCCCGGCCACCATCAACGGCCTGACCGTGCCCAACCGCGTCGCGATGGCCCCGATGACCCGGATGTTCTCGCCCGGCGGCGTTCCCGGCGAGGACGTGGTCTCGTACTACTCCCGCCGCGCCGCCGCCGGTGTCGGCCTGATCGTCACCGAGGGTACCTACGTCGGCCACGACTCGGCCGGGCAGAGCGACCGCGTGCCGCGTTTCCACGGCGAGGAGCAGCTGGCCGGCTGGGCGAGGGTCGCCGAGGCGGTGCACGCGGCCGGCGGCACGATCGTGCCGCAGCTGTGGCACATCGGCATGGTCCGCAAGCAGGGTGAGCAGCCCTTCCCCGACGCCCCCGCCGTCGGCCCGTCCGGTCTGCGGATCGGCGAGGACGAGGCCACCGGCAAGGCGATGACCCGGCGCGACCTGGACGACGTCATCGGCGCCTTCGCCGAGGCCGCCGCCGATGCCGAGCGCATCGGCTTCGACGGCGTGGAGCTCCACGGCGCCCACGGCTACCTCATCGACCAGTTCCTGTGGGCGGGCACCAACCGCCGCACCGACGCCTACGGCGGCGACCCGGTCTCCCGCACCCGTTTCGCCGCCGAGATCGTGGCCGCCGTGCGCGAGAAGGTCTCGCCCGGCTTCCCGGTCATCTTCCGGTACTCGCAGTGGAAGCAGGACGCCTACGACGCCCGCCTCGCCGAGACCCCGGAGGAGCTGGAGGCCATCCTCGCCCCGCTCGCCTCGGCCGGCGTCGACGCCTTCCACGCCTCCACCCGCCGCTACTGGCTGCCCGAGTTCGACGACTCCGACCTCAACCTCGCCGGCTGGACGAAGAAGCTCACCGGCAAGACCGTCATCACGGTCGGCTCGGTCGGCCTCGAGGGCGAGTTCGGCAAGGCGTTCCAGGGCGAGGGCGCCGCGCTCGGCAGCCTCGACAACCTCCTGGACCGGATGGAGCGCGACGAGTTCGACATGGTCGCCGTCGGCCGCGCGCTGCTCCAGGACCCGCAGTGGGCCCGGAAGGTGCTGGACGGCCGTTTCGACGAACTGGCGCCGTTCGACCCGGCGGCGCTGCAGACGTTGAGCTGAGCCGGCGCCGGCCCGCCGGGAAGAGTGCCTGTCGGGGCAACCAGTCTGCCCCGACAGGCCTTCCTGTCGAAGGGTCGTCGCGGTAAGGATGGGTCGTATACCTGCGTACGTGCGCTTGACGGCTGCCCGGCATACCTGGTGGGTCATCCCTGAGACTCTCCGTACGGAGTGGGAGTCTTCGACAGGCCCGGCGCAGATCACAGTCGGCAGTCGATGAGGGCGCATGTACGCACACGACCGGGTGTCCCGGAAGTCACCACCGTCTCGACCCCAGGTGCAGACTCGTCGGACGGAGTCCGATGCCGTGGGCGCGGTGGTGGGCGGACCGCTGACCGCCCGGTCCATAACCGTTCTTCAACGAGCGGCGGGCAACGCCGCCGTGTCCCAACTCGTCGCCTCGGGTGGGAACGGTCATGCCAGTTCCCGAGGACCCGTTCCGACGGTGCAGCGCTCGACCGGGGTCGTGGTACAGCGCGGCGTGAACGAGAGCCAGGTTGCTCTGGAACAGAGCGACGACCATGACTTCGTCGCGAAGCTCCGAGAGATGAAGAACAATTCCGCGGTAATCGATGACGCGGACGTCGGACGGCTCCGTCGGAGGATCGACGCGGTCAAGGCACGTCACGTGTTCGTCCCGGGTTCTGTCGAGGCCATGATCGACCTCTACGCCACGGACGTCGAAGGCGACGGGCCGAAGGCGAGTGGCTACCAGAAGGCGCAGCAGGCCTTCGCGAACGTCGATCCCAAGAAGCGGCGCAAGGACGAGTCGCGCGGAGCCTACCTGGGGGCCGGCGACGCGATCACTGCCAAGCAGGAGGAGGGACACCGCCAATCGCCCGAGAAGGGGAAGCGCAGGGACGAGAAGGTCCTCGATCTGAAGGGTGAGTGGTCCTGGGCCGCCAACGAGGAGTGGGTCAACCAGGCCGACAAGACCTTCGGACGTTTCAAGCTCCTGGCCGACCAGATTCCCGACTGGGCCCGCAGCATTCTCTCGAGTCCTGACGCCACGGGAGACAGGTTCCTCGCGACTGTGCACGAGCACTACAAGGACGCCACGGAAAGAGTCGACCTGTACCACACCGCGGACGGCGAAAACCGGTTCACCTATTTCGCCCAGGAGTTGGCCAAGCTTCTTGACATGGGATACCGCCTCCATGAGTCGGGCGGAAAGCTCATCATGATGAAGTCAGCGGCTCAATGAGGATCACGCGACGGCGGCGGCAGGCGTCTGCACCGCGGGCCGAACGGCCGAACGGGCGAGCGGGTCGCGGCACAGGGTCCCTGGAGTCCTTCACTACCGCCGTACGCGCGCACAACGGCGCTCAGTAAGGGAGTTCCAGTCCGGAGGCGCGGGTCCTGTCGTCCCGGTTCCGTGCCTTGCGGACGGCGTTCGCACGCACCGGCGAGCCCGGCTGTCCCCCGTACGGCACTGAACGGCGCCCGGTGCGCCGTCGCCCGCCCGGGCCGGAAGCACCGCTCCTCCTGAGGCACAGGTCCGGACGGGGCGTCAGGGCGTCGCCGACTTCCACGTGGCCGTGGGGCCGCACGCTTCTGGGCCGGTGTCGTGCCTCCACGACCCGCGTCGAGGGCGCTGCGCGTCGCCTTCGGCGATCGGCCGCCAAGGTCCCCCTGGCCCAGCCCGGCCTTCTCGCGGGCGTGGCGCAGTTCGGTGCCCAGCAGGGCGCGGGGGACGACGGCGGGCCGAGGTCTTCCGGTCCAGGCAGGCAGCGAAACTCCCGGTCGCACATCAGGCGTTGTCGGTACGCCCTGTATGGCCAGGTCGGAGGCGGGGCAGACACGCTGTGTGGTGAATCGGAAACTCAGCGTGGAGGTGAGGAACGTGCGGTCGACCGAAGAAGTCGTCGAGTCCTTGCGGCAGGCCCTCGTGGGCGCCGGGGTCGTGCTGCCGTCCCTGTGCGTCGATCCGGTGACCGGCGCGAGCGACGAGCCGTTCGCCCTGGTGGACCTGGGCCGGTGCAACGTCCGGGTCGCCGAGCGGCTGGCGTCGGTGGTGCGGGGTGAGCGGCCGGCGGTCGGTGCGCATGCCGTGGACGCGCGGGACGGCCGTGTGGGGGAGGTCATGGGGCACAGCGGCGGCAGCGTGCGGCTGCGGCCGGTCGGCGGGGGCCGGGAGTGGGACTGCCCGAAGGGGGCGGTGGTGGACGCGCAGCCGGAGGACGTGGTGCGGGCCCGGCTGCGCAGAACCGACCACGAGAGCGTCCGGGGGTAGTGCCTAGTCCGGTGCCACGATGCGTTCGACCGCCGCCGCCACCAGCTCGTCGCGCTCGGCCGGGGTGAAGACGTCCGGCAGGGTGAGCTGCTCGACGATCAGCCAGTTCAGGGCGAGGTAGAGGAGTTTGACGGCCATGGCGTCGCCGGGGAGGCCGGACGCCTCGTGGTAGGAGACGTTGGCGGCGACGTCGGCGCGGATGCGTTCGGTCAGGATCGCGCGCAGCTCCGGGCGGCGAGTGGCCTCCAGGCGGAGTTCCAGCAGGGCGAGGTAGCCGGTGCGGAACGAGGCGATGCGGTCGACGAGTTCGCGCATGAGCTGGACGTACGTGTCCCGGTCGCGGCCGGCCGTCTGCTGGCGGGCGATCGTGGCCTCGTCGGGGTGGAGGCGCTCGTAGACGCGGGCGCCGGCCTGGGTGAGCAGGTCGTCGCGGTTGGCGAAGTAGTTGGACGCGGTGCCGCCCGGTACGGCGGCCTCCGTGTCCACCGCCCGGAAGGTCAGGCCCCGGGCTCCCTGATCGGCCAGGACCTCGATCGCGGCGTCGACGAGGGCGGCGCGGCGCTCGTCGTTCCTTCTCACCATGAGTACCTCCTCATTGACACCACTCCTTCTGTAGTACTACGTTCACACCACTTCGAACAGAGTACTACGTGGGGGGCTCTTCTTGCGCAAGCTCGTGTATTACGTCGCCGTCACCCTCGACGGCCGTATCGCCGGACCCGGCGGCGAGTTCGACTTCTTCCCGATCGGCGACGAACAGCAGGCCGCCGCCTACTCGGCCTGGACCAACCCGCTCTACCCCGAGACCGTGCCGACCGCCTACCGCGCCGCCGTCGGTCTCACGGACGTGCCCAACCGGAACTTCGACACCGTCCTGATGGGGCTCGGCAGCTACCGCCCCGGTCTCGACGAGGGGTTCCCCAGCCCGTACGCGCACCTGCGCCAGTACGTGGTGTCGAGCACCCTGGAGCCCGACATCGACCCCGCCGTCACCGTCGTGCCGAGCGATCCGCTCGGTCTCGTCCGCGAGCTCAAGGCGGAGGACACCGGCCTGGACATCTGGCTGTGCGGCGGCGGAAAGCTCGCGGGCGCCCTGCTGCCCGAGATCGACGAGCTGCTGATCAAGAGCTATCCGGTGATCGCCGGCGCCGGTGTCCCGCTGGTCGACGGTGTCTTCGATCCCACGCTGTTCGACGCCGCCGAGCGCACCGCCTTCACCAACGGCGTCACGCTCACCCGCTTCACCCGCCGGTAGGGAGGGCGGGACTCAGATCCCGCCCATCGGTTCGATGTCCACGCGGACCGGCGTCCCCCAGACCCGCAGCACCTCGTAGTCCGTGAACTCGTGGACCAGCCGGTACGCCATGGCCGCGCGGGGCGCGCGCAGCTGGGCCGCGATGTACAGCTCGGCCTCGCGGCGGTCGCGGCGCGGGGTGCCGCACAGCTGCCACGCCTGCCCGTTCCACAGCTCGGGCAGCCAGCGCTGCTGGGGCTGCGGCCGGTCGCCGCGCACCCCGTACCGGGACTGGACCGGCTCGCCGGCGGTCCGGGCGGGGAGCGGGCCGCCGTTGTACCCGGCGCGGCGGGCGGTGCGGCGCCGGGTCTCGCACAGGAGGCACAGGTCGGGGGCGGCCTGGTCGACCGGGCCGTTCGGGTGCTCGGGGCAGCGGGTGCTGGGGGCCGTCGTCGTGACGCTCTCCTCCAGCTGGTCCAGTGCCCGTTTCAGGTCCGCGCGGACCTCGTGCAGCTTGGCGTCCGGCGTGTCGGTGGTCAGGGCCTCGCCGTGCTCACCGAGGAGACGCAGGGCGCGGCCCAGGGCGGTCAGCTGGGCGTGGTTCATGTTTCCCAGAGTCGCACACGGTGCGGGCAGTGCCGTCGGGCAGACCGAAGAAGTACGTCGCCGCGAAGCCGGCCAGATAACCGGTGAGCAGCCCGCCGCCGTACACCCCCGCCGTCACCGCCCAGCCGCCGCCGGCGAGGAGCGGGAACAGTGCCCAGCCCGACGGGCCGATCGCCGTCGTCCCCACGTCGGTGCCGAGCATCGCGAACAGGCCGACGAAGGCGCCACCCGCCGCGCCGCCCACGCAGGCGGTGAGGAAGGGGCGGCCGAGGGGGAGGGAGACCCCGTAGATCAGGGGTTCGCCGACGCCCAGCAGACCGGCCGGGAGCGCCGATCTGATCGTCGCACGGAGGGTGGTGTCGTGGCGCAGGCGGACGTAGACGGCCGCCGCCGCGCCGACCTGGCCGGCGCCCGCCATCGCCAGGACGGGGAGCAGGACGGTGTGGCCCTGCTGCTCGATGAGCGTGGTGTGGAGGGGGATGAGGGCCTGGTGCAGGCCCAGCATCACCAGGGGGAGGAAGAGGCCGCCGAGGACCAGGCCGGCCAGGGCGCCCGTCGTCGCCAGGAGCCAGTTCGCGGCCGTGCCGATGGCCGTGGCGACCTCGCCGGCCGCGTACATGAGGACGTAGAGGGTGACCAGGCCGGAGACCAGCACGGTCAGGGTCGGGGTGAGCAGGACGTCCAGGGTGCCGGGGAGACGGGCGCGGCACCACTTCTCGACGCGGGTGCCGAGCAGCGCGGCCGCCAGTGCGCCGAGGACGCCGCCCTGGCCGGGGGCGAGTGCCATCCCGAAGGCCGTCACCTTCGCGACGCCCGGGTAGACGACGACGGCCGCGATCGCGCCGCCCAGCACGGGCGTGCCGCCGAACTCCTTCGCCGTGTTGTGGCCGACGAACACCGCGATCAGCGCCATGAAGGCGGAGGAGAGGGCGGCCAGGGCGGGCGTGATGCCGGGGAGCCAGCGCAGGTTCGTCAGCAGACCGGCGATGCCCGCGACGATTCCGCAGCCGATCAGGGCGGGGATGAGGGGGACGAAGATGTCCGCGACGCGGCGCAGGGCCGTCTTCAGCGGGGTCGCGTTGCGCCGCTTCCGACGCGCCTTCAGCTCGGCGCCGCGCCGGGCGAGGGCGTCCGCGGTGCCGGTGGGAGTGTCCGCCGGGCCGGCGAGGGCGGCCGGCGAGCCGGTGGGGGCGGCCGGCGAGCCGGTGGGGGCGTCCTTGTCCGCGGTGCCGGCCGGGGCGTCCGCCGGGCCCGCGCCGCCGGTTGTCATGCTGCCGCCACCGGCCGCCAGCAGCGCCTCGAACGCCTCCGTCACCCGGCCGACCACCCCCGGGCCCAGTACCACCTGGTACGAGTCGCCGTCCTCGACCACCCCGAGCACGCCGGGCAGCGCCCGCAGCGCCGCCTCCTCCACCCGGGAGCGGTCGGCCAGGCCCAGGCGGAGACGGGTCATGCAGTGGGCGACGGAGGTGACGTTCGCGGGGCCGCCGACCAGGGGGAGCAGGGCGGCGGCCGTGGCGGTGGGGTCCTTGCGGTGGTCCTTGTGGGGGTCCTTGCGGTGGTCCTTGTGCACTCCCCGAGCGTGCGGTCAGCCCTTCGCCGCCGCCAGCGCGGCGCGCAGGTGGCCGCCGGAGTCCTCCAGAAGGCGGGCGGCCGCCGGGCCGTCCACGTCGGCCAGCAGGGCCAGGATCGCGTGCTTGACCTCGCCGTCGGTGGCGGTCAGGGCGCGCTCGATGTCGTCGTCGGCGGCGCCGGTGGCGAGCGCGACGATACGGCGCGAGCGGGCGCGCAGCTTCTCGTTGGAGGCGCGGACGTCGACCATCAGGTTCCCGTACGTCTTGCCGAGGCGGATCATCGTGATCGTCGACAGCATGTTCAGGACCAGCTTCTGCGCCGTACCGGCCTTGAGGCGGGTGGAGCCGGTGATCAGCTCGGGCCCGGTGACGACCTCGATGCCGTGCTCGGCGGCGGCGGCCAGGGCGCTGCCCCGGTTGCAGGCGAGGCCGATGGTCAGGGCGCCGAGCGCGCGGGCGTGCTCGACGGCGCCGACGGCGTACGGGGTGCGGCCGGAGGCGGAGACGCCGACCACCGCGTCGTCCGGGGTGAGGGCGAGGGCGTCCAGGTCGGCGCGGGCCAGCTCGGCCGAGTCCTCGGCGCCCTCGACGGAGGTGACCATGGCGTCCGGGCCGCCCGCGATGAGGCCGACGACCTGGCCGGGGCCGGTGTTGAAGGTGGGCGGGCACTCGGAGGCGTCCAGCACGCCGAGCCGGCCGGCCGTGCCGGCGCCCGCGTAGACCAGCCGGCCGCCGCGTGCCATCCGGGCCGCGACGGCGTCGATCGCGGCGGCGATCTCGGGCAGCCGCTCGGCGACGGCGGCGGGCACGGCGGTGTCCTCGCCGTTCATCACCCGCGCGATGTCGAGGGTGGGCATCCGGTCGATCCCGGCCAGCTCCGGCCGGAACGCCTCGGTGGTCAGCGTCTCCAACTGGGAACGGAGGTCGGGGTGGTGGGGGGTTGCCGTCATGAAGCCGCTCTTTTCCACTTCGGTGTCCGTACTTACCCGGTGCCGCGGGACCTAGGGTCTCCCGCGATGCCCGTGCCGGTGCGCCAGCGCCTCGTAGGACGCGGCGAGAGCCGGCGCCGCCGACTCGTACGTCCGCTGCGCCACCCCCACGAACAGGCAGTCCACCACCAGCAGCTGACTGGTCCGCGACGACATCGCCGCCGGCCTCAGCTCGCTCTCCCGCGACGTGGACGTGGTCAGCACGTGGTCGGCGTACTGCGTGACGGGACTGTCGGGACGGCCGGTGATGGCGACGGTCGTCGCCCCGCGTTCGAAGGCGGCCCGCAGCGGCTCGATGACGTCCCCCGTCGACCCGGAGTGCGTGATGGCGAGGGCGACGTCCCCGGCGCGCAGCTGCACCGCGTTGGTCACGGCGAGGTGCGGGTCGCTCGGGGCGTGGGCTATCAGCCCTATCCGCAGGAGCTTCTGCGTGAGGTCCTGCGCGACCAGGCCGGAGGCGCCGATGCCGTACACGTCGGTGCGGCGGGCGGCGGCGAGCGCGGCGACGGCCGCGCCGAGCTGGGCGGTGTCCAGTCCGGCGGCGGTGTCGGCGAGGGTCTGCTGCTCGTCGTAGGCCAGCTTGGCGACGACGTCGGCGATCGGGTCGTCGACCGCGATGTCGGTCGTGATGGCGGGCGAGCGGCCGGACTGCTGCTGGGCGGCGAGCCCGGCGAGCGCGAGGCGCAGGTCGCGGTAGCCGGGGTAGCCGAGCAGCCGGGCGGTGCGCACGACCGTCGCCTCGCTGGTGCCGGTGAGCTCGGCGAGGCCGGTGACCGTGAGCGCCGCACAGCCCGCGGGGTCGCCCGCGACGGCCTCGGCGACCCGCTGCATGGAACGGGTCATCGACGGCGCCAGGGTGCGCACCTTGGCCGCCAGCGCGGCGGGTGCGGGAGGAGAGGCGAAAGTTTCCTTCACGTCATCGGTCACTCATGAAAGATATTTTCGTTTCGGTGCGGGGGTCAAGAGTGCGCACAATGGGTGCATGGACCCCATCAGCCCCCTGGAGCAGGCGCTGCACGCCGCGCGCGCCCTCGTGCTCGCCGACCTGGTGGCGGGCCAGGTCGCCGAGCCGGACGTCGTCTCGCTGGTCGAGGAGTCCGTCGTGCAGCGGCGCTGGTGGGTCGAGCAGTGGCCCGAGGGGGCGGAGTTCGTCGCCGGACTGGTCGCGCAGGACGTGCAGGACGCCCTGCTGGAGCGGTACGGCCGGTGGCCGCTGTGCCCGGTGTGCGGCTCCGGCGACCCGCACGCGCTGGACGTCGAGCCCGAACTCGGTCCCGACCCGCACTGGGTGTGCGGCAAGGCGGGCGTGAAGGTCGCGGCGGTCGGCTCGCTGGGCGGTGCCGTCGGCGGCACCCGCTCCTCGTGAGGGCGGCCCGGTGACCGTCTACATCGACCCGCCGGCCTGGCCGGGCCACGGCCGCATGTGGTCGCACCTGGTCAGCGACGTCTCCTACGCCGAACTGCACGCGTTCGCCGAGACCCTGGGCGTGCCGCGCCGCGCCTTCGAACGCGACCACTACGACCTCCCCGCCCAGCGGTACGCCGACGCCGTGTCCGCCGGTGCGCTGGAGGTCAGCAGCCGCGAGGTGGTGCGGCTGCTGCACGGGGCGGGGCTGCGGCGGCGCAAGGGCTCCGCTCGGCCGCGTCAGAACTAGCTAGCCCTGTCGGCCCCGCAGCTCGTAGGCGAGTTGCTCCTCGTCCCCGGCGACCCGGGTGAAACCGGCGCGGACGATCACGGCCTGGGAGGCGAGGTTGGCGGGCTCGGTCGTCGCGAACACGGACGTCACCTCCTCGCGGGCCAGCGCCCACCCGGACAGCGCCCGCAGGGCCTCGGTGGCGTAGCCGTGACCGCGGGCGGCCTCGGCGAGGTCGTAGCCGATCTCCACCCGGCCGTCCTCGTCGGGCGGGCCGTGGAAGCCCATGCCCCCGACCGCGCGGCCGTCCTGCCGGCGCACGAGCACGAACACGCCCCACTCCGGCCGGTGCGCGCCCCCCTCGTACGCCTTCAGCAGCATTCCGGCCGCGTCCCGGGTGCCCTGGTAGGGGCCGCCCCCGACCCACTCGAAGCCCCCGTCGCCGCCCGCGGCCAGGTCGGTGGCGGCGGCCGGGGTGACGCCCTGGAGGGTGAGGCGCTCGGCCGGGACCAGCAGGTTGTTGCGCCAGCGCCAGTCGGTGACCGGGGCGCGTCCGGGCAGTTCACCGCGGCCGGTGGCCCACAGCAGGGTGCGCCAGGGGTCGGCGCCGGGCTGGACGTGCGGGAAGATCCGGGCGAGGACGTCCGCGCACAGCACGGCGGGCGGCTCGTAGGCGAGGCCGAGGCCCTCGGCGATGTCGTGCGTGTGCGCGAGGACCTCCGTGACGCCCATCGCGGCGAAACCCTCGCGGTTCGCGCTGCGGAAGGGGTACGGGTGGAAGGCGCGGACGTCGCGCGGCGTGGTGCGGACGGTCGCGGCGAGCAGCGCGCCGGTCGTCTCGATCACCTGGAGCACGTCCTCGTTGCCGGTGCCCTCGTCCAGGGTGATCCCGAAGGGGACGTACGCCTCGGTGGCGCGTCCGGCGAGCTGGCCCGCGTAGGCGATGAGGTCGCCCGCGACGTGCTCCGCCGTGTACCGGCAGCTCCACTCCAGGCGTCCGGCCCGCACCGCCTGCCAGTCCCGGTCGGCCGCCGTCCGCAGCAGCGCGACGGCGCCCGCGACGGCCTCCTCCACCTGTTCCCCGCCCATGCTCCGCATGCCGGGCAGGCTACGGGGCCGGGGCGCCGCCCGGCGACAGCATTTCCAGCTCGCCGGCGAGGTTGTAGCGGGCGGTGGCCTCCCACTCCCGGCGTCCGTGCGGGGTGTGGAACAGGCGTGGCAGGCCGAGGAGTTGGCGCAGCACCGCGGCGCGGCCCTCGCGGAAGGCGTCGTTCGGCACGAAGTGGTACTCCTCGCGGACGGCCGCCGTGTACGCGGCGTACGCCGAGGGTGGCGAGGCGAGGACCGCCAGGTCCGCGTCGCACAGCACCTGCCCGTCCCGGTCGTCGCCGGCCGGGGCGTGGGTGACGGTGAGGCGGACCAGCCGGGCCACCTCGGCGGTCTTCTCCGCCGGGACCCCGGCCTCGGGCAGCGCGCGCTCGGCGAGGCGGGCCGAGCGCTCCTCGTTGGTGGACCGGTCGGGCAGGTACACGGCATCGTGGAACCAGGCGGCGAGCCGCACCACGTCCGGGTTGTCGGCGTACTCCTCCAGTACGTCGACGTGGTCCAGGACCGCGGTCAGGTGCGCGAGCGTGTGGTACCGCCGCTGCGGCTCGGACCACCGGCGCAGCAACTCGTCGGCGTACCGGTACGGATCCGGGTGACAGGCGCCGTCACGTGCCGGGAGGAGGGCACGCAGCCAGCGGGAGCGCAGGGCGTCGAGGTCGGCCATGCGGCCATTGTCACCGGTGCGCGCCGGTCCTGTGCCCCCGGAAGCTCCCCCGGGCAGCGGGACCCGCATCGAGGACGGCGGGGACGGCGCGGGAGCGCGGCGTGCGGGAGACGGCCCCAGGCCGATGACTCCTCGGCTGCTGGAGCCCGCTGGCGCCTGCTGGAACCCGCTGGTGCCCGCCGGAACGCCGACCACAGGGGCGGGCCGCCCCTAACGTGGGGTCCATGACGACTCCTGCGGATGTGCACGACGTACGCGACCCCGGAGTGCCCGGGCGGCTGCTGGCCACCGAACGCGACGAACTGGTGCCGCTGCTGCGGTCCCGGGCGGACGGGGACTTCGCGCTGCCGGTGGCCGCGTGTCCGGGCTGGACCGTGCGGGACGTGCTGGCGCACTGCTCCGGCGCGCTGACGCGGGTGGTGGAGGACCGCTTCGAGGACGGCGTCTTCTCGCCCGAGTCGAACGACCGCGACATCGCCGAACGCGCCGACTGGACGAACGCCCGGGTCGTGGACGAGCTGGAGCGCGGCCTGACCGAGGCCGGTCCGGTGATCGTCCGCGCGGGCGGTGCCCTGGACGGCCTCGCGCTGGGCGAGTGGGTGCACGCGGGTGACATCCGGGTGGCCCTCGGCGAGCCGGGGGCGTACGCGGGGCGCGGACTGCCGGACGCGCTCGCGCTGCTCACCTCGCTCACCCGCGACCGCGGGCACGTGCCGCTGCACGCCGACCTCGACGACGTGGACGAGCCGCTGAAGCTGGGCGGGGCGAGCGGTGAGCGGCCGCCGGGGCGGTTCATCGGGGACGCCGCCACGCTCGTACGGCTGTACGCGGGCCGGCCCGTGGACGGCACGGCCGGGTACGAGCTGGCCGGGGTGACGGCGGCCGAGCTGAACCTCTTCGGCGGCTGAGCGGGCCCGCCCGGAACGAGGGGGAGCCCCGGCCGGTCGTCTGGGCGTAGTCTTGGATTGGACTAGACCTGTAGCAGGCCGACGAATGGGGTCCCATGAGCAAGCGTGCAGTCCTGGAGGTGATCGCCCTCGACGTCGAGGACGCGGTCGCCGCCCAGGCCGGAGGCGCGGATCGCCTCGAACTGGTCACCGACATGGCGGCCGACGGACTCACCCCGTCGACCGCGACCGTCGCCGCGATCCGCGCCGCCGTCGACATCGACGTACGGGTGATGCTGCGGCTCGCGGACGGGTTCGCCGCGGGGGACGCCGAGCGGCTGGCGCGGGTCGCCGGGGAGATGCGGGAGGCCGGGGCCACGCAGTTCGTGCTGGGGTTCCTCGACGCGGACGGCGACGTGGACCTCGGCGCGGTGGAGCGGGTCGCCGGGGTGCTGGAGGGGTGCCGGTGGACGTTCCACCGCGCGATCGACCGCGCCGCGAACCGGGACGCCCTGCGCAAACAGCTCGCGGACTTCCCGGGCCTGGACACCTATCTGACGGCCGGGGCGGCCGGCGGCGTGGACGACGGGCTGACCGTACTGCTCGCCGAGGCCCGGCGGCGCGGGGAGCCGGGGTACGAGCAGCAGCTGCTGGTCGGGGGCGGCCTGCGGCTGGACCACGTCCCGGGGCTGCTGGACGCCGGAATCGACGGCTTCCACATCGGCGGGGCGGCGAGGCCCTCCGGCTGGGCCGGGCCGGTGTCGGCGGCGGCGGTGGGGGAGTGGCGGCGGGTTCTGGGGGCGTGACCGTCCGCCGTGCGACCGCGTGCCGGGCGGTCGCGTGCCGTGTGCCGGGCGACTGGGTGCCGTGCAGCTGGGTGCCGTGTGACCGCATGCCGTGTGACCGCGTGCCGTGCGACCGCGGGAGTCGTGCCTCCCCCAGCGCCTGAACGGCCCGGGACACCCCAGGGGGTGCACGGGCGGACGGCGGCGGTACCCGGCCTGCGCCGCCGGGTCGCGCCCCAGCTCCCCAGCCGCGACGCCGGTCACCCCGCCGGATCCGGGCCGCGTCACTCGTCCCCCGGCGACGCCGGTGCCCGTCCACGAGACGGCGGCGGCGACGCCGGTCACCCGCCCAGCTGCACCGGCAGCGCCGCCCCGTGCGTCACGATCAGCCCGGACACCGCCCGGGTCAGCGCCACGTACAGCCGTCGCAGCCCCGTCCGCTCGTCCGGTTCGCCGTCGACCACGGCCTGCGGCTCGTCCAGGACCACGTAGTCGTACTCCAGACCCTTGGCCAGCGAGGCCGGCACCAGGGTCAGGCGGGTGGCGTGGGTCGTCTCCTCGCCCGGCCCGACGAAGCCGATCCCCGCCGCCCCGAGAGCCTCCGCCAGCTGCGGCACCCGCGCGTCGGCGGCGATCAGGCCGACCGAGCCCTCGCGTTCCAGCAGTTCACGGCAGGCGGACACCACGTCCGCGGTCCCCTCCGCCGTTCCCTCCGCGGTCGCCCGGATGTCGAAGAAGCCCGGGTTCTCACGGATCGACGCCACCGGCGTCAGGCCCGGCGCGATGTGCGGCAGCAGCCGGGAGGCGTACGCGATGACGTCCGTCGGCACGCGGAAACCGGCGGTCAGCTCCTCGACCACGGCCTCGCCCTTGCCCAGGTGCGCCAGCGCCTCGCCCCAGCTCCGGGTCGCCCACGGCGTGGTGCCCTGCGCCAGGTCGCCCAGCACGGTCGCCGAACCGGTGGTGCAGCGCCGGCCCACCGCGCGGTACTGCATCGGGGAGAGGTCCTGCGCCTCGTCGAGGACCACGTGTCCGAGGGAGTGGGTGCGCTCGATCAGGTCGGTGGCCTCGTCGATCAGCACGGCGTCGGCGGGCGACCACATGGCGGACCTCACGGAACGGGCCGGCCTCGCCCACAGCACCGCCTTCCGCTCCTCCTCGGTGAGGACGCCCTCGGAGTGCTCGGCGAGGAAGTCCGCGTCCGTCAGGAGCCGCAGGACCAGCTTCGCGGGCTCGACCTGCGGCCAGACGGTCTTCACCACCGCCTTCACGGCGGCGTTGCGCGCCACCGCGTTCTGCACCCGGTCGTCCGGCGCCTCCCCCGCCCGCTCCATCTGCACCAGCACGGCGTGCGCGATGCGCTGCGGGAGCGCCTCGCGGGCCGCGCCGTAGCGGATGCCGCGGGCGAGCAGCTCGCGGACGATCTCCTCCAGCTCGTACGCCGCCACCCGCCAGCGGCGCGAGCCGCGCACCACGACGACACCCTCGGTGGGCAGGGTGACGTGCGAGTACAGGGCCCTGCGCAGCACCTCCGCCATCCGCGCGTCGCCCTTGACCACCGCTGTCGCCGCCTCGTCCGCGCCGCGCACCTCGACGTGCGCCACCAGGTCGTCGACGGTGGCCTGCCGGACCGTCAGCTCACCCAGGGCCGGGAGCACCTGCTCGATGTAGTGCAGGAAGGACTTGTTCGGCCCGATGACGAGGGTGCCGGTGCGGGCGAGGCGCTCGCGGTGGGCGTAGAGGAGGTAGGCGACCCGGTGCAGGCCGACGGCGGTCTTGCCGGTGCCGGGGCCGCCCTGCACGCAGACCGATCCGGTCAGCCCGGCGCGCACGATCTCGTCCTGCTCGGGCTGGATGGTCGCCACGATGTCCCGCATCGGACCGACGCGGGGCCGCTCGATCTCCTGCTGGAGCAGCGTGCTGGTGGTCGCGGCCTCGTCGGGGTCGGACAGGTGCTCGTCCTCGTACGCCGTGAGGTCGCCGCCGGTGTAGCCGAAGCGGCGGCGCAGGGCGACGTCCATCGGGTTCTTCTTCGACGCCTGGTAGAACGGCTGCGACGCCGGCGCCCGCCAGTCGATCACCATCGGGTCGCCGTCCGCGTCGTGCACGTGCCGGCGCCCGACGTGCAGTGTCCGATAAGCGGCCTCCGGCCGCGGGCGTTCCCCCTCCGCGTCCTCCGCCTGCTCGGCGCCGGGGGCGTGCAGGTAGTCGAGCCGGCCGAAGAACAGCGGGGTCTCGCTCAGGTCGGCGAGCGCCTTGATGCGGTCCTCGATCTGGCTCTCCAGCACGGCGGCGTTGACCCAGTTCGCGGTGACGTCGGTGATGTCCAGGGACTCGACGTCCTCGCGCATGGCGCGCAGGGCGGAACGGGACGCGGCGAGGTGGGAGCGCTCTGTGGACAGAGGGTCGTCGTGGGCGGGCGTGGACAAGGGGGTGCCTCCGGGTGACCTGCGGTGCGGCGGGCGCGGGCTGCGCGCGGTGGGCCGACCGGTTTCCGTCCGGACGGCGGCACTCCCGTGGGGAGGCGGGCAAGAGCGGAGATTCTAGGGAGCGGGGGCGGCGCGGGCCAAATGGTTTTACGTCCCCTAGGGGACGGGGCCCTCCCCTCTGAGGGGAGCGGCGTCCGTCCGGAGGAGTACGGAGCGGTGCGGGGGCCGTCCCGCAGACCGATGCCGGTACGGGGGCCGCGGTCGCACCATGGAGGCATGAGCGCAGCAACCATCTCCCCCCTTCCGGCACCGGGCCGCGCGTCCGGTGCGACGCCCGTGGCCGGCAGCCACCGGCACCGGCTCGGTGACGCCCTGCGCGCCGTCAGGGTGTTCGCGGGTGCCGCCTTCGACGTGGTCGTCCTCGGCGAGTACGGCGAGGAGGCCGGCGTCCGCCGCCGGTGACACCGCGTCCCTCGCCGGTGGCGCCCGTGTTCGTACTGATCCCGGTGTTCACCCTCCCCGGGGCCTGACCGTCCCACCCCGGGGCCGGGCCGGGCCGGTCCAGGTCCTGCCGGGGTGTCCGCTCAGCTCTCCGTCAGCAGCTCGTCCGCGTCCACGATCCGGTACGCGTACCCCTGCTCCGCGAGGAAGCGCTGGCGGTGGGCGGCGAAGTCCTGGTCGAGGGTGTCGCGGGCGACGACCGAGTAGAAGTGCGCCTGGTGGCCGTCGGCCTTGGGGCGCAGGACCCGGCCGAGCCGCTGGGCCTCCTCCTGCCGGGACCCGAAGGTGCCCGACACCTGGATGGCGACGGTGGCCTCCGGCAGGTCGATGGAGAAGTTCGCGACCTTCGACACGACGAGCACGCTGATCTCGCCCTGGCGGAAGGACTCGAAGAGCTTCTCCCGCTGGGCGTTGGACGTCTCGCCCTTGATGACCGGCGCGCCCAGGTGCTCGCCCAGTTCGTCCAGCTGGTCGATGTACTGGCCGATGACGAGGATCTGCTGCCCGGCGAAGCGCCGCACGATCGCCTCGGTCACCTTCCGCTTCGTCGCGGTCGTCGCGCAGAAGCGGTACTTCTCCTCGGTCTCGGCGGTGGCGTACGCGAGGCGCTCGGAGTCGGTGAGGTTGACCCGGACCTCCACGCAGTCGGCGGGCGCGATGTAGCCCTGCGCCTCGATCTCCTTCCACGGGGCGTCGAAGCGCTTCGGGCCGATGAGGGAGAACACGTCCGACTCGCGGCCGTCCTCGCGGACCAGGGTCGCGGTCAGGCCGAGCCGCCGCCGCGCCTGGAGGTCGGCGGTGAACTTGAAGACGGGCGCCGGCAGCAGGTGCACCTCGTCGTAGACGACCAGCCCCCAGTCCCGGGAGTCGAACAGCTCCAGGTGCGGGTAGACACCCTTCCGCTTCGTCGTCAGCACCTGGTACGTGGCGATGGTGACGGGACGGATCTCCTTCTTGGTCCCGCTGTACTCGCCGATCTCGTCCTCCGTGAGGGAGGTCCGCTTCACTAGCTCGTGCTTCCACTGCCGGGCGGAGACGGTGTTCGTCACGAGGATCAGGGTCGTCGACTTGGCCTGCGCCATCGAACCGGCCCCGACCAGCGTCTTCCCGGCGCCGCAGGGGAGCACGACGACACCGCTGCCGCCGTGCCAGAAGTTCTCCACCGCCTGCTTCTGGTAGGGCCTCAGCGCCCAGCCGTCCTCGGCCAGCTCGATGGGGTGCGCCTCGCCGTCGACGTACCCGGCGAGGTCCTCGGCGGGCCAGCCCAGCTTCAGCAGCGTCTGCTTGATCTGCCCGCGCTCGGAGGGGTGCACGGCCACCGTGTCGGGGTCGATGCGGTGGCCGACCAGCGGCGCGATCCGCTTCGACTTCAGCACCTCCTCCAGCACCGGCCGGTCGGTGGTCGTCAGGACCAGGCCGTGCGCCGGGTGCTTGGAGAGGGTGAGGCGGCCGTAGCGGTCCATGGTCTCGGCGATGTCGACGAGCAGCGCGTGCGGCACCGGGTAGCGGCTGTACTCGACGAGCGCGTCCACGACCTGCTCGGCGTCGTGGCCCGCGGCCCGCGCGTTCCACAGGCCGAGCGGGGTCACCCGGTAGGTGTGGATGTGCTCCGGCGCCCGCTCCAGCTCGGCGAACGGCGCGATGGCCCGGCGGCAGGCGCCGGCCTGCTCGTGGTCGACCTCGAGGAGCAGGGTCTTGTCGGACTGGACGATCAGCGGACCATTCACGGGCGGCACCCTTTCGCGCGCGTACGGCCGACAGCGACTGGACGGTTCGGCCAAACGTCCAGTGTGCCTGATCGGGGAGCCGGGCTACCGGAGAGTGAGGTTGTTGATCAGCGGGCCCTCGAGGGCGATCCCCTCCGTGACCAGGGACTGGACGCCGGTGACCGGCGGGGGCAGGGGCAGTGGCAGCGCGGCGGCCTTGGGGGCGAGCGCGCCGAACAGCGCCGCAGCGGTGATCAGAGCGGCGACGGAGACGGCGACGGCGTTGCGGGCGGCGGAGCGGGTGGCGGAGCGGTCGGTGTCGGGAAACTCGGAACGCATGGGGGTGTCCGGCCTTTCAGGGGGAGTGATCAGGGGAGGAGGCCGTCGAGCAGGGCAGGAGGGCCGTGGAGCAGGGGAGGAGGCCGTGGAGCAGGGCAGGAGGCGAGGGGGGAGTCCGGAGCGGGCGGAGGCGGGCCGGGCCCAGGGGGGCTGGGACCCGGCCCGCCGACGGGCACGCTGATCGGGGGGATCAGCGAAGGATCAGAGGACGGTCAGAGGGTCAGGCCCCCGCCGAGGTCGATGCCGACCGCGGCGGCCTCGGCGGCGAACGCCGCGACGAGGGCGGCGGTGGAGGTCAGGACGGTGGCGACGCGACGAACAGCGGTACGCATCAGGTTCTCCCTTTCGGTTGGTTTGCAGGGCACCCGGTGGCTGCCCGACCGTCCGCGAACCGATGCGGAATATGAAAAAAGCTCCCTCTCAGGTGCGAATCACCCGGCGTGGCGTGCATGAGTCACCGCGTACGCCCGAAAGTGCGCACCCGGGCGGAATCACGGCCGGGCGCGCGTAAAACCCGGGGGTTCATGTCACCGCAGGCCACGCCACCCGTCGCGTCACGTCGCGCCGTCGGCGAGTTCGGCCACGCCGGTGATCCGGTGCAGCGGATACGTGCGCACCTCGTCCGCCGTGTGGTCGTACGCCGTCACGAAGCCGCCCTCGACCCGGATCGGGGCGATGACGCGCTGGCTGGCGGCGCCCTCGGCGTTCACGTAGCCGATCCACAGCGCCTCGCCGGTCATGACCGCCGCCTGCACGGTGGCGAGGGTCTCGGCGGCGGCGGTACGGGGCAGCTCGCCGCCCGCGGCCGGGGTGTCGCCCGCCCCGCCTCCGGAGCCCGCCTCGCTCCCGGGGCCCGGCTTGCGCGGGGCCGTGGCGGCCAGGTCGCCGGCCCGGACGGCGCGGATCGCCGCCGCCAGGAGCGTGTCGTCGGGGACCGGCGGACCGTCCGGGACCGGCTGCGGTGCCGCCCGCGGCGGCGTGCGGTGGGCGTCGGCGCGGGCGATCAGCACGTCACCCGCGGCGGACTCGGCGGCCGGCGCGAACCCCATCGCGCGCAGCCCCTCCAGCAGCGCCGCCGGGTCGGCCTGCGCGGCCAGCACGGTCGGCGCGAGGCGGCGCAGGCCGAGGCCGGCGGCCCGCTTGTCGGCGACGATCTCGTCCAGCGTCGCGTCGTCGTCGCAGCGCACGTACGCCGAGGCCGCGCCCACCCGCAGCCGCCCGTGCCGCCGGGCCACGTCGTCGATCAGGTAGGTGAGCGGCTGCGGCACCGGCGTACGGGAGTGCCGGGCGAGGAACGCGTGCAGGTCCGCGGCCGGCTGCCCGGAGTCCAGCGCGCGGCGTACCGAGCCCGGCGTGAACCGGTAGACGGTCGCCCCGCCCTTGGACTCCACGTCCGCGAGCATCCCCAGCTGGTCGGCCAGCTCGGGCTCCAGGGGCCCCGGTGCGACGGCCGTCAGGTCGGCCTGGAGCAGCACGTGGTCCAGGGGTTCGGGCAGCAGCGGCGCGAGCAGCCGGGCGGCCCTCGCGGTGGCGGTGGCCTGTTCGGCGGGGGGCCGGGGAGCGGGCGTGGGCGGCGTGCGGTGGTGGACGGGGAGCCGGTCGCCGGGGCCCCGGGGCGGTTCGGCCCCTTCGGGCTCCCTGGGCGCCTCCGCCGGGTGGGACGGCTCGGGCGCCCCGGTCAGCGCCCGTCCCGGCGCCGCCAGCGCGCCGCGCCCGGTGACGCCCAGCAGCTCGGCCTCGGACAGCGTCCAGCGGGCCAGCCGGGTGCGCAGGTCGTCGTCCTGGCCGTCCCGCCCGTCCCGTCGCGGGCCGCGCAGCGGGCGCTCCCAGCGCAGCCGGGCCAGCACCGACTCCTCGGTGGCCGAGGCACCCTCGGGCAGCTCCGCCAGCAGCGCCAGCACCCGGTGCCGTACCTCCGGCGCCGCCGAACGGTCCAGGCCGGGGCCCAGCGCCGAGAGCGTACGGTCCTTCGCGTCCCGCCCCCCGACCACACCCGGCGTGCGGGTGGCCGTCAGCCACGTCCCGGCGAGCCGCGCCCAGCGTTCCGCGGGGGGCAGCTCCCGCCACTCGTCGGACGCCGGGGTCACCGCGTACCGCTCGTCGGCCTCTCCGTCGGAGGCGATCAGCCCGGCCGCGTAGGCCAGTTCGGCCCAGAACGCGGCGACCGGTTCGGGCACGTCCAGGGCGACGGCCGTCCGCTTGAGGTCCCGCACGCTCAGCCCGCCGGCCCGCAGCACCGCCGGTCCGCCCTCGTCCCACTCCTTGAGCAGCTCCTCGACGGCCGCCAGCGCCGCCAGGGCCTGCCCGGCCGCGGTGGCGTCCACCACCCGTGGACGGTGCGCGGCGGCGGCCTCCACCGGCGGCGGCACCGGCTCGGGCGTGCGGTGCGCCCGGCCCCCGCGCAGGTGCAGGGCGACCTCGCGGGGCAGGACGACCGTGCCCGGCGCGGTCGGCAGCAGCAGGCCGCGCTCCAGCAGCCGGCGCAGGTGCGGCGCGGGGTCGTGGGTGACCTGGCCGTAGGGCGGGCCCCACACCAGCCGGTCCAGCACCTCCCGGGACTCCTCGGGCAGGCCGGCGAGGAGCGCCGCCATCCGCGGCCGGTCGGCGAACAGGGCGCCGAGCGCGGACACGGCGGACACGGAGTCGTGGGTCGAGGGCAGGCCGACGGCGGCGAGGATCTCCTGGATCCGGCCCGGTGACATCCCCGCCGTGGCCTCCCGCACGGTGGGGCCGAGCCCCGTCGGGGAGGGGTGCTGCGGGGACGGCGCGAGCAGCTCGCGTGCGGTGCGCACCAGCCGCAGCCGGTCGTCGGCCCCCCACACCAGGGCCTGTTCGCGCAGTACGGCGAGGGCACGGGGGAGGGCCGCGGCGACCACCGGATCCCCCGCGTCGCCGGCCATCAGCCGGAGCAGCTCGGCGTAGGACGCCGGGTCCGCCGCCACGGCCAGCGCCTCCGCCGTCTGCAGCGCGAACCGGTCCAGCCGCTCCAGCGCCCGTACGACCGACGCGCGGGTGCCGGCGCGGGTGGCGAGCTGCGTGAGGTCCGTGGGCACGGGGGTGATGAGGTCGGGACGGCTGCGCAGGAGGGCGGCCAGCGAGACGTCGTCCCTGGCGCGGAGCGCCTCCGCGAGGGACCGGGGGGCCGCGGACTTCTCCTCGGTGCTCATCCGGCCCACGTTAGCGGGTGGGTGTGACGGCGGGGTGCGTGTGCGGCGGTGCGGTGCGCGTCCGCCGCGCCCGGGGGATTCGGTACCTTCGTCCGACGGCGTACCACAACACACCGCCCCGGAGGGCTCCGTGGGGATCGAGAGCGACCAGGTCGTCTACGAGTATCTGAGCCGCGTCGGCGACGTGGCCCAGCAACGGCAGCTGCCGTCGGCCACGCGCATGCGGCTGGTCTCCGAACTGCGCGACGAGATCGACCGGCACCGTGCCCGGACCACCGTGGACAGCCCCGCCGCCGTGCGCCGCATCCTGGACCGGCTCGGCAGTCCGGACGACATCGTCGACGCGGCGGGCGGTGCCGGCGGCGCAAGCGGTGTGGGCGTTGCCGGTGGTGCCGGTGCTGCCGGTGGTGCCGGTGGTGCCGGTGGTGCCAACGGTTCGAAGGGTGCTGGTGGTGCAGGAGGGGAGGCCCCGCGGCCGTCGGTGCCGCGATCCGCCTCCGTGCCCGCGCAGCCGGAGGGCGGGCCGCGGAAGGCGGACGGCGGAGCACGGAAGGCCGACGGCGGGACACGGAAGCCGGAGGGCGAGCCGCGGATGGCGGAGCGGCTCAGGAGTCTGCGGCGCGCCGTACCGCGCCCTCGCCCCGCCACGCCCGAGTCCGGGCCCGCGCCGGCTCCCCTCCCGCCGCACCGGGCGGGCGCGCACGAGCTGGGGGACGGCAGCGCCCCGCAGCCGGACTGGTGGCGGATGGACGACGGCCCGTTCGGGCGCGGCGGCGACAGCGTGCCCGGTTTCGTCGGCGGAGTGGAGATCCCGGAGCTGCTCAGGCCCCCGCCGGGGAACGAGGACGGGACGGGCGGGGCGGCGAAGAGCAACGGGACGGCCGGGAAGACGGCCGCCGAGGCGGTGGAGGAGGCCCCGGAGCCGGACGCCGGGAAGGAGGGCGGGGCCCCGCGCCGCCGCCTGCCCCGGCTGTGGCCCGAGGGCGGCTGGAACAACCCGCTGCTGCTGCTCGCCGCCGCCCTGCTGGTCTCCGGCGCGGTCATCGGCAGCCTCATTCCGATGGGCCTCGGCTGGGGGATCGTCTACCTCTCCCGCCGCCTGACCCCGGCCCAGGTGAAGTGGGCGGTCCTGGGCCTGCCCGGCACGGTCGCCGCCGCCGGTGTCGTCTGGCTGTGGGGCCGTACGGAGGGCCGCTGGGGCGACCCGGTCGCCGAGGGCCGCATGAGCGACGCCGTCGCCGACACCTGGCCCTGGGTCCTGCGCGCCGCCGCCGTCGCCACGGCCCTGTACCTCCTCCGGCGCTCCCGCGGCCCGCGGGCCTGAGCCGCCCCGGCCGACGACCGGCCCCCGGGCCTGAGCCGCCCCGGCCGAGGACGGGCGCCCGGCCGGGGCCGACCCGCCCCGGCCGGCTCCGGCGGCCCTCCCGGCACAATGGGGGCCATGGCCTCCACGACCCGCCCCGCGCCCACCGTCGGCTTCGACCTCGACATGACGCTCATCGACTCGCGGCCCGGCATCCGCGCCTGCTACCTGGCGCTGACCGAGCGGACGGGGACGTTCGTCGACGCCGACCTGGCCGTCACGCGCCTCGGCCCGCCGCTGGAGGAGGAGCTCGCCCACTGGTTCCCGGCCGAGGAGATCGCCGCCACCGCCGACCTCTACCGGGAGATGTACCCGGCGTACGCCGTCGCCGCCACGCCCGCGCTGCCCGGCGCCCGGGAGGCCGTCGACGCCGTGCGGGAGGCCGGCGGACGGGCGATCGTCGTCACCGCCAAGTACGAGCCGAACGCCAAGCTGCACCTGGCGCACCTCGGCATCGAGCCGGACGCGGTGATCGGCGACCTGTGGGCCGAGCAGAAGGCCGTGGCGCTGCGCGAGCACGGCGCGGACGTGTACGTCGGCGACCACCTCGGCGACGTACGCGGCGCCCGCGCCGCCGGTGCCCTCGCGGTGGCCGTGGCCAGCGGGCCGTACGGCGCCGGGGAGCTGCGCGCGGCCGGCGCCGACGTCGTCCTCGGCGACCTGACGGAGTTCCCGGAGTGGCTCGCGGCCTACCGCGACGGCGAGGGCGACGGCGACGCCGAGGGGCTCGACGCGGCGCGGGCCTGACGCCGGCCCGCCGCGATCGACTGGAACACCCCCGCACCGGCGATCAGGAAGCCCACTCCCATCAGCATGCTCAGCACGAACATGTAGGTGGGAAAGGGCGTCGTCCCCAGAAACAGCGGGGCCACCGTGACCAGAGTGGCCACGGTACCGATGAAGAAGACGATCGCACCGGCGCGGATCAGTCGGTCACCGGGCGCGGCGGAATTCGTTCGGGTTTTGTCACGCACCCGACCAGGGTAGTTCCCAGCCCTAGGGAACGACCGGGGGACGTCTTGTCACCGGCCTGAAGACCATTAGCCTTGGTACCGGCGGGTCCGGACGACCCGCCCAAGTGCTATCAAGAGCCGTTTCCGAGCAGTTTTCCGACGAGTACGAGGACGAGGACAGACGTGCCTACCGGCAAGGTCAAGTGGTTCAACAGCGAGAAGGGCTTCGGCTTTCTCTCCCGCGACGACGGCGGTGACGTCTTCGTCCATTCCTCGGTCCTTCCCGCCGGAGTCGAGGCGCTGAAGCCGGGCCAGCGCGTGGAGTTCGGCGTCGTCGCCGGGCAGCGCGGTGACCAGGCCCTGTCCCTGACCCTGCTGGAACCGGCCCCGTCGGTCGCGGCCGCGCAGCGCAAGAAGCCGGACGAACTGGCCTCCATCGTCCAGGACCTGACCACCCTCCTGGAGAACATCACCCCGATGCTGGAGCGGGGCCGCTACCCCGAGAAGACCGCCGGCAAGAAGATCGCCGGCCTGCTCCGCGCGGTCGCCGACCAGCTGGACGTCTGACCCCGCGCCGCACCCGCTACGGAAAAGCCAGCGCGTCCGGGCCGAGGGCCGGTACCAGGCCCTCGGCCGCCGCGCGGGTCAGCAGGCCACGGACCGCCGCGTAGCCGTCCTCGCCGAGGCCGGCCGTGAACTCGTTGACGTACAGCCCGATGTGCTGGTCGGCGACGGCCGGGTCCATCTCCTGGGCGTGCTCCATGACGTACGGCCGGGACACCTCCGGGTCGTCCCAGGCCGCGCGTACGGACGCGACGACCGAGTCGGCGAGGCGCGTCAGCGTCTCGGCGCCCAGCGACCGCTTGGCGATGATCGCGCCGAGCGGGATCGGCAGCCCGGTGGTCCGCTCCCAGTGCTCGCCCATGTCGGCGAGCTTGTGCAGCCCGTAGTTCCGGTACGTGAAGCGCGCCTCGTGGATCACGAGCCCCGCGTCGACCTTCCCGTCGCGCACGGCCGGCATGATCTCGTGGAACGGCATGACGACGATCTCGCCGACCCCGCCGGGCACCGTGTCCGCCGCCCACAGCCGGAACAGCAGGTACGCCGTCGACGTCTCGCTCGGCACCGCGACCGTGCGCCCGCGCAGGTCGGCGTCGGCCTCCCGGGTGAGCACCAGCGGTCCGCAGCCCCGGCCCAGCGCGCCCCCGCAGGGCAGCAGGGCGTACTCGCCGAGGACGTACGGCAGCACGGCGTACGACACCTTCAGCACGTCCCACTCGCCGCGCTCGGCCATGCCGTTGGTGATGTCGATGTCCGCGAACGTCACGTCGAGGGCGGGAGCACCGGGGATCCGGCCGTGGGCGAGGGCGTCGAAGACGAAGGTGTCGTTCGGGCAGGGGGAGTACGCGATCTGCAAGGGCTCAGCGGTCATGTGGGTTCCAACTCGTGAGGACGGGTGCGAGCTTCCCGAAGGCGTCCGTCAGGGCCGCGAGCGCGTCGCCGACGCGCCAGGCGGCCCGGTCGCGCGGGCCGACCGGGTTGGAGACCGCGCGCAGCTCCAGCACGGGCACCCCGTGCGCGGCGGCGGCCTCGGCGACGCCGAAGCCCTCCATGGCCTCGGCGAGCGCGCGCGGGTGGCCGGCACGCAGCAGCGCGGCGCGTCCGGCGGTGCCGGTGACGGTGGAGCCGGTCAGGACGGTGCCGGCGCGGGCCCCGGTCGCGGCGGCGACGGCACGGACCAGCCCGGCGGGCGGGTGGTGGGTGACGGTGCCGAAGCCGAGGTCGGTGACCGGCAGGAAACCGTCGGCCGTCTCGGCGCCCAGGTCGGCCGCGGTGATCGCGTCGGCGACGACGAGCGAGCCGACGGGCGCGTCCGGTACGAAGCCGCCGCCGATGCCGGCCGAGACGACCAGGCCGTAGGGCGCGGAGTCGAGGGCGGCGGCGGTCAGGGCGGCGGCGGTGGAGGCGGCGGCGAGGGCGGGGCCGACACCGGCGGCCAGCAAATCCCAGCCGCCCGGGAGCCGGTGCAGGACGACGCCGGGCCGGGGCACCTCCGCCGCTGCCTCCGGTCCCGGGAACGCCCGAGCCACCGCGTCCCGTTCGACGGGGACCGCGGTGGCCACGAGGACGCGTACGGAGGACGTGGTCAGCTGTCCTTCTTCAGCCGGAAGGACCACAGGCCGGTGGCCGCCTCGCTGCCTTCCTTGCCGTCGCCGGCCTTGATGGTGACGAGCGTCGAGTCGCCCTGGGCGCCGTACTGGGCGTTGAAGAACACGCTGCCCGGGACCGTGCGGTAGGTGTTGTCCGTGTCGTCGGTCAGCTGCTGACCGTTCATCAGGATCGTCCAGCGCTGGTCGGCGACCTCCGGGTCGACGCCGAAGCGCACGGTGTCGTCGGGGTTGACCGTGATGGACTCGACGTCGTCGTCCTGCAGGCACTTCTGGATCTCGGCGGTCTCGAGGACCTTGTCCTCACCGCCGCAGGTGGCCTCGGAGCTGACCGAGTCACTGCCGACCGTGACCGTGGCCATGGGCGTCGGCTGGTCACAGGCGGACAGCAGGAGCAGTCCGGCGGATACGGCGCCGGCGGCGGCGACGGCGCGGCGGCGTCGCACAGCGGATTGCAACGTGGTCATGGGCGAAGGCTATATGGCGCCCCCGGCCCGCCCCCCACCTGGGTACGGCGTGGCGTGATCACGCCACCGCGGTCCCGCCACCCTCGGTCGCGCCGCCCGCGATCTCCTCACCCGCGGTCGCGCCACCCGCAGCCGCGCCGCCGCCGTCCCGCCGCCCGTGGTGGCGCCGCCGTCACGCCACCCGCGGTCGCGCCGGTCCGCCGTGCCGGGCCGAGTCGATCAGGCCCCGTACGGTCGTCAGCCAGCCGGCGGCGACGATCGCGGCGGCCACCGACAGGCCCAGCGTGCCGTTCAGCGGCAGCACGATGCCGACCGCCCCGCCGAGTACCCAGGAGACCTGGAGCAGCGTCTCCGAGCGCGCGAACGCCGAGGTGCGGACCTGTTCGGGCACGTCCCGCTGGATCAGCGCGTCCAGGGACAGCTTGGCCAGCGCCTGCGCGAACCCCGCGACCGCCGCCAGGCACGCCACCAGGACGGTGCTGAAGAACACCGCGGCCGTGACCGCCGTGCCCAGTACCACCGCGACCACCGTCACGATGATCAGCTCCGGCGCCCGCGACCGCAGCCAGGCCCCGACCGCGGTGCCCAGCGCGTTGCCCGCACCGGCCGCGACGCCCACGATCCCCAGCGACACGGCCGCGCTCTGCCCGGACAGCGGATGCACGCGCAGCAGGAAGGCCAGGAAGAAGATCAGGAATCCGGTCAGGCAGCGGACGCCGGCGTTGGCGGCCAGCGCGTGCGTCACCGCCGGGCCGACCGTGCGCAGCCCGGGGCGCTTGTCCGGCCCGCGCAGCGGTCCGTGCGGACGGCGCTCGTCCGCCGCGAGCAGCGCCCGGCCCTCGCCGCGCGCCGAGTCCACCTTCGGCGGCAGCGTGAACGACAGGACGGTGCCCACGACGAAGATCACGAAGGCGCCGTACAGGGGCCAGCGCGGCCCGATCTGCTGGAGCCCCGCCGCGATCGGGGCGGCGGCCCCGGTGGCGAGCAGCCCGCACAGTGTGACCCGCGAGTTCGCCTTCACCAGGGAGAAACGGGGCGGCAGCAGCCTGGGCACCACCGCGCTTCTGACCACGCCGTACGCCTTCGAGGCGACCAGCACGCCGAGCGCGGCCGGGTACAGCCCGATGCTGCCGCTGACGACCGCCCCGGACAGCACCAGCGCGAGCAGCGCCCGGGCGCCCATCGCCGCCGCCATCGCCGCGCGCCGGCCGTGCGGCAGGCGGTCCAGGAGCGGGCCGATCACCGGCGCGAGAAGCGTGAACGGGGCCATGGTGATGGCGAGGTAGAGCGCGACCCGGCCGCGCGCCTCGTCGGTGGGGACGGAGAAGAAGACGGTCGAGGCGAGCGCCACGGTGATCATGACGTCGCCGGCGCCGTTCACCCCGTGCAGCTCGATCAGCTTGCCGAGACCGGACTCGCCGGCGCCGTGCGCGTGCGTCGCCCGGCGGATGCCGCGCACCGTTGCGGTCACCGGCAGCCGCAGCGCGCGGCCGAGCGCTCGGAACCGGGAGCCGGGGCCGCGCCCCCGGCTCCCGCCCTTGAACTCCGTCCGTGCGGCTGCCACCCCGTCATAGTGCCCCGAGAGCGGGGGCTATAGCGTCTGTACGGCACGGATGGCGGTGAACGAGTCGGGTGACACCACCGGGGAACGCCGGGTTCGTACCCCGCCGAAACTCCCGTCGGTGTAGGCCCAGCGCACCTGAGCAGGTAGCGTGCCTAGCGCGCCGTGGCGAACGTTCTCGGCCGCGCGCCTTACGGGCATCCCGCAGAATGGATGACGTAGGTGTGCCCGAGCGCGATCGGGCGCGGACGTCGACGCGGTCCACAGGTCCGCTCCGTCCGCCCCTCGCAGGCAGCGGCGCACTCGTGAGACGGCGTATGGAGAGAAGCGATACCTGTGAGCGCAGCGACAACGCGAAGCCGCACCCCTGACCGTCTGTGCGCCGAGGCCATCGACCTCGCCCGCGCGGCAGCCGAGGAGGCCGCCGCACCCGGCGTCGTCGGCGAGCACGCCGGGCTGGTGTCGGAGGGCGACCGGGTCGTCACGCACTACTTCGCCTGCAAGGAGCTCGGGTACCGGGGCTGGCGCTGGGCCGTCACGGTGGCCCGCGCCTCCCGCGCCAAGATCGTCACGGTGGACGAGGCGGTGCTGCTGCCCGGCCCGGACGCGCTGCTCGCCCCCGAGTGGGTGCCGTGGAGCGAGCGGCTGCGCCCCGGTGACATGGGCCCCGGCGACCTGCTGCCCACCGACGCGGAGGACCTCCGGCTGGAGCCGGGCTGGACCGGCGAGGACGAGCCGCCGCCGAACTCCGCCGTCTCCCACGAGATGGCCGACCTCGTGGAGGCCGAGGACGCCGAGGTCACGGCCGGACCGCCCGCCGAGCTGTCGGTCGTCCCGGCCCGCGGCACGATCTCCGCGGTCGCCGAGGAGCTGGGCATGCGCCGTGCGCGGGTGCTCTCCCGGTACGGCCTGCACGTCGCCGCGGACCGCTGGGAGGAGGGCTACGGCCCGAAGACCGCGATGGCCCAGGCTGCCCCCGCGTCCTGCGTGAGCTGCGGCTTCCTGGCCCGTATCGGCGGCTCGCTGGGGCAGGCCTTCGGGGTGTGCGCCAACGAGTTCTCCCCGGCGGACGGCCGGGTGGTGTCGCTGGCCTACGGGTGCGGCGGGCACTCGGAGGCCGCGGTGATGCCGAAGCCGCCGCAGCCGGCTCCGCCGGTGATCGACGAGACGCGGGTCGACCCGTTCCCGTTGCGGCCCGCGCCGGACTCCGGGTCGGTTCCGGTGGCCGAGGACGAGGCGGCCGCGGAGCTCGGGCACTCGTAGGGTGCGCCGGTGACGGTGGTGCGGGTGCGTCGCGGCTCGCGTCCCCCGGGGCCGCGCCGCGGACCCGGGCCGGCCCTGACGGACTCGTCCCCCGGTCGCCGGTCGGGCTGAGTGCTCACCGGTCGGGCGGCCCCGCCACCGTGGTCGGCGTTCTGCCCGACGCGGGTCGGAGCGGTACCTTCGTGGTCCGTCGATGAGGAGAGTCACCGTGAGCATGTACGTGCGGCCTGCCGCCGAGGGCGCCGATCCGTTCGGTACGGCACGTCTGCGGCGCGGGGTGCTGGACGCCTGGGCGACGAGCCCGGCCCGGTTCCGTGAGGACGCCAACGCGGAGGAGGACCTCGTCCTCGGCGGCTACCGCGACCGGCTGGTCGTCGAGCTCGCGCAGAACGCCGCCGACGCCGCCGCACGGGCCGGCGTGCCCGGCCGGCTGCGTCTCACCCTGCGCGACGGTGTCCTCGTCGCCGCCAACACCGGCGCCCCGCTGGACGCGGCCGGGGTCGAGTCGCTGTCCACGCTGCGCGCCTCCGCCAAGCGGGAGGGCGGCGAGGGCACGGTCGGCCGGTTCGGGGTCGGTTTCGCCGCCGTCCTGGCCGTCACCGACGAGCCCGCCGTCGTCGGCCGGCACGGCGGCGTGCGCTGGTCCCTGGCCGAGGCCCGCGACCTGGCCGCCGACACCGCACGGCACAGCCCCGGCCTGGGGAACGAGATCCGGCGGCGCGACGGGCACGTCCCGCTGCTGCGGCTGCCGTTCCCCGCCGAGGGCACCGCCCCCGACCCGTACGACACGGCCGTCATCCTCCCGCTGCGCGACACGGCCGCCGCCGACCTCGCCGAGCGCCTCCTGCGCGCCGTGGACGACGCCCTGCTCCTCGCCCTGCCGGGGCTGCGGGAGGTCGTGGTCGAGGTCGCGGACGACGTGCGCACGCTCTCCCGCCGCACCGAGGACGCCCTGACCGTCGTGGAGGACTCCCTCGACGGCGTCACCCGTTGGCGTACCGCCGCCGCGCACGGACCCCTCACCGCCGACCTCCTCGCCGACCGGCCGGTGGAGGAGCGGCTGCGTCCCCACTGGTCCGTGACCTGGGCGGTGCCCGTGGACGCCGACGGCTCTCCCGCCCGGCCCCGCACCACTCCCGTCGTCCACGCGCCCACGCCCAGTGACGAGCCGCTCGGCGTGCCCGCGCTGCTCATCGCGTCGTTCCCGCTGGACTCCACCCGCCGGCACGCGGCCCGCGGCCCGCTGACCGACTTCCTGACGGAGCGGGCGGCGGACGCCTACGCGGGGCTGCTCGCCGACTGGAGTCCGGTCGCCGCCGGCCTCATCGACCTCGTGCCCGGCCCGCTGGGCAAGGGCGAGCTGGACGGCGCGCTGCGGCAGGCGATCCTCGCACGGCTGCCGCGCACCGCCTTCCTGCCGCCCGCCGTCGCCCCGCGCGAGGACGACCCCGACCTGCCGGTGTCCCTGCGGCCCCGCGACGCCGAGGTCGTCGAGGGCGCGGGCACCGACACCGTGCGGGTCCTCGCCGAGGTGCTGCCGACCCTGCTGCCCGCCGGACTCGAACGCCGGGCGGAGCTGCGCACGCTGGGCGTGGCCCGGGTGCCGCTGACCGACGCGATCGACCGGCTGGCCGGCCTGGAGAAGGCCCCCGGCTGGTGGCGGCGGCTCTACGACAGCCTCGCCGGGGTCGATCCCGACCGGCTGTCCGGACTGCCCGTGCCCCTCGCGGACGGGCGGACGACCATCGGCCCCCGGCAGGTGCTGCTGCCCTCCGCGGATGCCGCCTCCCTCGACCCGGAGGTCCTCACCCGGCTCGGCCTGAAGGTCGCCCACCCGGACGCCGCCCACGGGCTCCTGGAGAAGCTCGGCGCGCTGCCCGCCACCCCGCGTGCCGTGCTCACCACCCCGCAGGTCCGGGCCGCCGTCGCCGCGTCCCTGGACGACGAGGGCGGCACGAACTGGGAGGAGGACGTCCTCGACGCCGACGAACTGGCCGACACCGTCCTCGGCCTGGTCCGCGACGCCGGACTCGACCCCGGGGACGAGCCCTGGCTCGGCGCGCTCGCCCTGCCCGACGAGGACGGCGAACTCTCCCCGGCGGGTGAACTCGTCTTCCCCGACGGCCCGTTCGCCCAGGTCATGCGCGAGGACGAACTCGCCACCGTGGACGCGGAACTGGCGCGCAAGTGGGGGCCGGAGCCCCTGGCCGCCTGCGGCGTGCTCGTCACCTTCGCCCTGGTCCGCGCCACCGACGTCGTCCTCGACCCCGACGAACTCGAGCCCCGCGAGGGCGACTTCGCCGAGCCGGACGACGCGGGCCTGCTGGACGCCGTGGACGTGTGGAGCGAGGACGTCCTGGACCGCTTCCCGGACAGTCCCGTACCGCCGGTCGCCACCGAGATCGTCGCCGTGCGCGACCTGGACCTGGTGGACGACGACCGGTGGCCGCAGGCGCTCGCCTTGCTGTCGCAGCCGCCGCTGCGCGACGCGCTGGTCCTGCCCGTGCGCGTCCTCCTGCCCGACGGCACCCACGAGATCGTACGGCCGTACACCGCGTGGTGGCTGCGCGGGCACCCGGTGCTCGGCGGGCGCCGCCCGGCGGGTCTGCGCGCGGCGGGCGGCGACCCGCTGCTGCGGGGGCTGTACGACGAGGCCGACGCCGCGGGTTTCGACGACGAGCAGGTGCTGCGGGCGCTGGGCGTACGGACGTCCGTCGCGGCCCTCCTCGCCGAGCCCGGCGGCGCGGCCGAGCTGCTGGACCGCCTCGCCGACCCCGACCGCCCGGTCACGGCCGCCCAACTGCACGCCCTGTACGGGGCGCTGGCCGAGCTGGACCCGGACCAGGTCACCCTGCCGGACGAGGTACGGGCCGTCGTCGACGGCCGGGTGGAGGTGGTGGACGCCGCCGACGCCGTGGTCGTGGACTCACCGGACCTGCTGCCCTTCACGTCGGGCGTGCCGCTGCTGCCCGTACGCCCGGCCCGGGCCGCCGAGCTGGCGGAGCTGTTCCAGGTGCGGCGGCTGAGCGAGTCCGTCACCGGCGAGGTGGACTCCGAGGGCGCCGAGCACGACGTACCGGAGCCGGTGCGGGTGCTGCTCGGGGCGCGGACCCCCGCGTCGTACGTGGAGCACGAGGAGCTGGTCGTCGACGGTGTGGAGATCGACTGGCGGCTGACGGACGACGGCGTGCTGCACGCCGCGACCCTGGAGGGCGTCGCCGCCGGGCTCGCCTGGGCGGCCGGTCAGTGGCCGCGCCGCTTCGAGGTCGCCGCCCTGCTGGAGGACGAGTCCCGCACCGACGAACTGGCCCGGGACCGCTGGTTCGACTAGGACGCGTACCGAGTCGTGGTCGATGGGTGGTCCGGGTGGGGTCCTTGGCTCGGATCACCGCGGCGCGTGGGCGGAGAGCCTTGTGCGCTTCGCGGTGCGGTTGGCGGCAGGCGGTTCCCGGGGCGGCGGGGAACCGGTGCCGGAGAAAGCCGACGACCGGGTGCCGCTCGCGAGCCGGGGTCCCGGCCTCGGTGAGCGGCTTCGACGGGACGTTCACCCTGACTTTCACCGACGTGTACGGGAATCCCCGAGCGGACGGCCGCCCGGTCCCAACCGGCGGACGCGAGTAACGTGGCGGGCCACCTGTCCTCCAGGCCCTCAGAGGAGCGGCACGAGGACGGTGAGGCCGAAGTGTTCACGGTTTCCGGGCAGGGTGGTGGCCCTCCCCGGGCCGGGCTGCCCGGCAGCCCGGCCCTACTGGGCCGGTACGCGGCGGTCGACCCACCTCCACACGAACTCCAGGACGGCCGCCGCCGCCACCGCGATGCCGACCGCCGCCCACGGCATGGTCACGCCCACCAGCTTCAGCGCGAAGAAGTCCTGGAGCCACGGCACCGCCAGCACCACCAGGAAGCCCGCGCCCATCGCCGCCACCAGCCCCACGCGCCACCAGGTGTACGGGCGGGCGATGATCGCCAGCACCCACATGGAGATCAGGAACAGCGTCAGCGTCGCCGCGCTCGTCTCCGCGTCCAGCGCGCCCGGACCGGAGTAGTGCTGCCGGGCGACGAGGTACGTCGTGAAGGTCGCCGCCCCGGCCAGCACCCCGCCGGGGATCGCGTACCGCATCACACGCCGTACGAAGTGGGGTCTGGCCCGCTCCTTGTTCGGGGCGAGGGCCAGGAAGAAGGCGGGCACGCCGATCGTGAGCGTGGAGAGCAGGGTGAGGTGGCGGGGCAGGAACGGGTACTCGACCTGGGAGCAGACCACCAGGATCGCCAGCAGCACCGAGTACACGGTCTTCACCAGGAACAGCGTCGCGACCCGGGTGATGTTGCCGATGACCCGGCGGCCCTCGGCCACCACCGACGGCAGCGTGGCGAAGCTGTTGTTCAGCAGCACGATCTGCGCGACCGCCCGGGTGGCCTCCGAGCCCGAGCCCATCGCCACGCCGATGTCGGCGTCCTTGAGCGCCAGCACGTCGTTCACGCCGTCACCGGTCATCGCGACCGTGTGCCCGCGCGACTGGAGGGCGCCCACCATGTCCCGCTTCTGCTGCGGGGTGACCCGCCCGAAGACCGTGCCGTCGTCGAGCGCTCCCGCCATCTCCTCCCGCCCCTCGGGCAGCCGGCGCGCGTCGACCACCGTGCCGGACAGCCCCAGCTTGGCGGCCACCGCGCCGACCGACACCGCGTTGTCGCCGGAGATGACCTTGGCGCTGACGTCCTGGTCGGCGAAGTAGCGCAGGGTGTCGGCGGCGTCCGGGCGCAGCCGCTGCTCCAGGACGACCAGGGCGGCGGGCGTGACGTCCTCGGCCACCCCCGGGTCGTCCAGGTCACGGTGGGCGCGGGCCAGCAGCAGCACCCGCAGGCCCTGCTCGTTGAGCCGCCCGGTCTCGGCGAGGGCGGGGTCGTTCTCCGCCAGCAGCACGTCGGGCGCGCCCAGCAGCCACGTACTGGAGGCGCCGTCGCCCTCGCTGAAGGCGGCGCCGCTGTACTTGCGGGCGGAGGAGAAGGGCAGCGACTCGGTGCAGCGCCAGTCGTCCGGGGCCGGGTACGCCGTGACGACGGCCTGGAGGGAGGCGTTCGGGCGCGGGTCGGACTCGCCGAGGGCGCCGAGCACCGTGCGGACGTGCTCCTCGTCGGCGCCGTCGAGGACACGCAGCTCGGTGACGTCCATGCCGCCCTCGGTGAGGGTGCCGGTCTTGTCCAGGCAGACCGTGTCGACGCGGGCCAGGCCCTCGATGGCGGGCAGCTCCTGGACGAGGCACTGCTTGCGGCCGAGCCGGATCACGCCGATCGCGAAGGCGACGGAGGTCAGCAGGACCAGGCCCTCCGGGACCATGGGCACGATGCCGCCGACGGTCCGCGCGATCGAGTCGTCCAGCTCGTTGTCCTTGGTGAGCAGCTGGCTGAGGATCAGGCCGATCGCGGTCGGGACCATCATCCACGTGACGTACTTCAGGATCGTGGAGATGCCGGAGCGCAGTTCGGACTGGACCAGGGTGAAGCGGGAGGCCTCCTCGGCGAGCTGCGCGGCGTACGCCTCGCGCCCGACCTTGGTCGCCCGGAACGCCCCGCCCCCCGCCACCACGAAGCTGCCGGACATGACCTGGTCCCCCGGCTGCTTGACGACCGGGTCGGCCTCGCCGGTCAGCAGCGACT
Source organism: Streptomyces sp. WG5 (assembly GCF_049974565.1). Lineage (NCBI taxonomy): Bacteria > Bacillati > Actinomycetota > Actinomycetes > Kitasatosporales > Streptomycetaceae > Streptomyces > Streptomyces sp. WG5. The sequence continues at coordinate 134,985 of NZ_JBNGGC010000011.1, forward strand.
CGTCGATCTCCAGCCCGTCCGCCTCGACGCACACCCCGTCGACGACGGCCTTGTCCCCGGGGCCGATCTCGATGACGTCGTCCAGCACGATCTCCGAGGTGCTGACCTCGGCGGCCGCCCCGTCCCTGCGCACGGTCGGCCGGGCCTCACCGATCAGGGCCAGGGAGTCGAGGGTCTTCTTCGCCCGCCACTCCTGGATGATGCCGATGCCGGTGTTGGCGAGGATCACGAAGCCGAACAGGCTGTCCTGGATCGGCGCGACACCCAGCATGATCACCCAGAGCACGCCGATGATCGCGTTGAAGCGGGTGAAGACGTTGGCGCGGACGATGTCGGTCAGGGACCGGCTGCTGCGCACGGGCACGTCGTTGACCTGGCCGCGGGCCACCCGTTCGGCGACCCCGGCTGCCGTCAGGCCGGTCGCCGGGGCCGGGGCGTGCACGGGGAGCGCGGAACCGAGCCGGTCGTCCGCGTCGAGATGCGTCATGCGTTCGACGGTACGTGCGGTTATGGGGCTTCACCCCCCGAATGGGCGGAAGTTCCGACCACGGGAGGACGGGGCGGTCCGGTGAGTGATGCCGTAGTACTACGGGGCGTGTACCGCGGGACCGGACAGGTCCCCGAGCTCGCGCCGGAACGTCGGACCGGGGCGCCCGCCGAACCGCGTCGCCGGCCCGTGCTCGGTCACGGGCGTCAGGCGCCGTCCCGCGCCGCCCGCTTCAGCGCGGCGTCGCGCCCCCGCACGTACCAGATGCCGATCAGCCCGAGCCCGGCGCCGGCCAGGCAGGTCCACACCCACCAGGCGTGCCCGCGGTCGTCGAACCAGCCGTAGAAGGGCAGCTGCACGAGGAAGAGGACGAACCAGAGGACGGTGCCGCCGACGATGGTCGGAACCACGGGGCCCTCCAGGGGCTCCGGCGCCTCGTGCGTGGGTGTCCACTTCGTCATGCGTACAGCTTACGAGAGGGCGCCGGTGGGGTGACAGCGCGGCGCCACCATGGGTCTACGCGCGGAGATAGCGATCTGTGGCTCATACGTTCATACTGAATCCGTTTGTCTCTGACCGTTTTTATTCGTAGGAAGCACCAATAAGGCCGTGGGGGAACCTGTTGGTGATGAGGTTCCGCATGCCCACCTCGGCCTCCGCCAAGGTCCCCCCGTCCCCCGAGGCGCCGGAAGACCGGCGGCCCCCGCAGAACGGCCTCGACCGCTACTTCAAGATCTCCGAGCGCGGCAGCACGCTGCCCCGCGAGATCCGCGGCGGCTTCGCCACCTTCTTCGCGATGGCCTACATCATCGTGCTGAACCCGATCATCCTGGGCAGCGCGAAGGACATGTACGGCAACCAGCTCGACAACGGTCAGCTGGTCACCGCGACCGCCCTGACGGCGGCGTTCACCACGCTCCTGATGGGCGTCATCGGCAACGTCCCGATCGCGCTCGCCGCCGGCCTGGGCGTGAACTCCGTCGTCGCCCTCCAGCTCGCCCCGCGGATGTCCTGGCCGGACGCCATGGGCATGGTGGTGCTGGCCGGCTTCGTCGTGATGCTGCTGGTCGCCACCGGCCTGCGGGAGCGCGTGATGAACGCCGTGCCCTACGGCCTGCGCAAGGCCATCTCCATCGGCATCGGCCTGTTCGTCATGATCGTCGGCCTGGTCGACTCCGGCTTCGTCACCCGGATGCCGGACGCCGCGCAGACCACCGTCCCGCTCCAGCTGGGCACCGGCGGTCACCTGCACGGCTGGCCGGTGCTGGTCTTCGTGCTCGGCGTGCTGCTGACGCTCGCGCTGATCGTCCGCAAGACCCCCGGCGCCATCCTGATCTCGATCGTCGTGATGACCGTCCTCGCGGTGGTCGTCAACGCCGTCGCCGACATCCCCTCCTGGGGCCTGACCACCCCGGAGTGGCCCGGCAACCCGGTCGCCACGCCCGACTTCGGGCTGGTCGGCGAGGTCAGCCTGTTCGGCGGGTTCGAGAAGGTCGGTGTCCTGACCGGCGTGCTGTTCGTCTTCACCGTCCTGCTGTCGTGCTTCTTCGACGCGATGGGCACGATCATGGGCGTCGGTGACGAGGCCAAGCTGACCGACGCCCAGGGCCAGATGCCGGGCATCAACAAGGTCCTGTTCGTCGACGGCGTCGCGGTCGCCGCGGGCGGTGCCAGCTCCGCCTCGGCCACCACCTGCTTCGTGGAGTCCACGGCCGGCGTCGGCGAGGGCGCCCGCACCGGCCTCGCGAACGTCGTCACCGGCGCGCTGTTCGCCGTGGCGCTGTTCCTCACGCCGGTCGCCACGATGGTCCCGTCCCAGGCGGCCACGCCGGCGCTGATCGCGGTCGGCTTCCTGATCCTGGCCGGCTCGATCAGGGAGATCGACTGGTCCGACTTCACGATCGCCATCCCGGCCTTCGTGACGATGCTGATGATGCCGTTCACCTACTCGATCACCAACGGCATCGGGATGGGCTTCATCACCTTCTCGGTGCTGCGCCTGGCAGCCGGACGGGGCCGGGAGGTCCCGGTGGCCATGCACGTGGTCTCGGCGGTGTTCGCCTTCTACTACCTGATGCCGGCCCTCGGCCTGACCTGACCGGTGGGGCTCAGGTGACCCCGTAGAAGCGCTCCGTCTCCTCCACGGCGGACTGGAACCGCTCGTCGAAGTCATCACGGATGAGCGTCCGGACGACATAGTCCTGGACGCTCATTCCTCTTTTCGCCGCGTGGTTCCGGAGCCGGTCGAGCAGCTCCCCGTCCATCCGCAGGCTGAGCACACTGGTCCCCATGGGCACGAGGGTCACCCCCACCGGTCGGACGATGCTCCGTTTTCCGGAAATTGCTCACTCGTACGGGTGAACTTTGGGTTTCAGTGGCGGGCGTCACGGGCACGCGGGCGGGTGAGCGGTGGTATTTCGCGAGACTAATGAGTTACGCTAAGGAACATGCCGGACCTCAAGCATGGCGACGACGCCGCCGCCGTGAACTCCCTGCGCTCCGCCGTGATGCGGCTGTCCCGTCGGCTCAAGCACCAGAGGGTCGACGAGTCACTGAGCCCCACCGAGATGTCGGTGCTGGGCACCCTGTCCAACTGCGGCAGCGCGACCCCGGGCGAGCTCGCCCGCAAGGAACACGTCCAGCCGCCGTCGATGACCCGCATCGTGGCGCTCCTGGAGGCGAAGGGACTGGTCCGGCTGGAGCCGCATCCCGAGGACCGGCGCCAGAAGGTCGTGACGCAGACCGAGCAGGCCGTGGTCATGCTCGAGGAGAGCCGCCGCAAGCGGAACGCGTTCCTGGCCACGCTGGTCGAGGGACTCGACGAGGACGAGTGGGCGAAACTGCGCGCCGCCGCCCCCGTGCTGGAGAAGCTCGCACACCGGTAAGCACCAATCGCGAGGAGGTGAACCCTTTTGAGTACGGGACCCGGAGCAGCTTCCGCCCCCGCACCTGACGGCCGCGACGACCCGACCACTCCCGACGCCCCCCGCAAGACTTCCCCGACCTCGATGTTCGCCTCCCTGGGGGTCAGGAACTACCGCCTGTTCTTCCTGGGCCAGGTCGTCTCCAACATCGGCACGTGGATGCAGCGCATCGCCCAGGACTGGCTGGTGCTCAGCCTCACCGGCTCCTCGGCCGCCGTCGGCATCACCACGGCCCTGCAGTTCCTGCCGATGCTGCTCTTCGGCCTCTACGGCGGCGTCCTCGTCGACCGCCTGCGCAAGCGGCCCACCCTGCTGGTCACCCAGTCCGCGATGGCCGTCACCGCGCTCTTCCTCGCCGTCCTCACCCTGACCGGCCACGTCCAGGTCTGGCACGTCTACGTCGCCGCCTTCGCGATGGGCCTGGCCACCGTCGTCGACAACCCCGCCCGCCAGTCCTTCGTCGCCGAGCTGGTCGGCCGGGACCAGCTCCAGAACGCGGTCAGCCTCAACTCGGCCAACTTCCAGTCCGCCCGCCTGGTCGGCCCCGCCGTCGCCGGACTGATGATCACCGGGGTGGGCACCGGCTGGGCGTTCCTCGCCAACGGCCTGTCCTTCGTCGCGCCGCTCACCTGCCTGCTGCTGATGCGCTCCCGCGACCTGCGCGCCGTCGAGCGCGCCCCGCGCGGAAAGGGCCAGCTCCGGGAGGGTCTGCACTACGTCGCCGGACGCCCCGAGCTGATCTGGACGATCACCCTGGTCGGGTTCATCGGCACCTTCGGCTTCAACTTCCCGGTCTTCCTGTCCGCCTTCGCCGACGACGTCTTCGACGCGGGCGCCGGCGCCTACAGCCTCTTCAACACCCTCATGGCCGTCGGCTCGGTCGCCGGCGCCCTGCTCGCCGCCCGGCGCGGCACGGCGCGGCTGCGCGTGCTGATCGCGGCGGCCCTCGCCTTCGGCACGCTGGAGATCGTGGCGGCGGCGGCACCCGGGCTGTGGCTGTTCGCGCTGCTGATGGTCCCGATAGGTGTCTTCAGCATGACGGTCAACGTCACCGCCAACACCAGCATCCAGATGTCCACCGACCCGGCCATGCGGGGCCGCGTCATGGCCCTGTACATGATGGTCTTCCTCGGCGGCTCCCCGGTCGGCGCCCCGATCGTCGGCTGGGTCACGGACACCTACGGCGCCCGGATCGGTTTCGCCGCGGGCGGCGCCGTGGCCGCCACGGCCGCGATCGTCATCGGCCTGGTCCTGGCCCGCGTCGGCAACCTGCGGCTGTCGGTCGGCTGGCACCGGGGGCACCCCAGGGTGCGGTTCGTGGCGCGGGAGCGGCGGGAGGAGCTGGCGCCGGCGGCGTAGCCGGTCCCCGGGTCAGTCGCGGGGGAAGTCGTCGGTCCTGAGGGTGAGGCCGACGACGGTGCCGGTCAGGTCGATGTCCTCGCCGAAGCCGAAGCCGAAGCCGAAGCTGGGCCACTCGAACATGACGTCCAGAGTCAGCTCGGTGCTCTCTTCGGCCATCTCGATCCTGTCGTCAAGGACGGTCATCGTGGCGCTCGACGCGAGTGCAGCCGCGCGGTACAACGCTACGCACGGTGACCGGGACACGCGCGGACGTACACGTGTTCTCCAGGGAGACTGGCCGCCATGAGACTGTTCGCCGCCGTACTGCCCCCGGACGACGTCACCGCCGCCCTCGCCGCCGAGGTGGCCGCGCTGCGGAGGCTGCCCGGCGCGGACGGGCTGCGCTGGACCGGCCGCCCCGGCTGGCACCTCACTCTCGCCTTCTACGGCGAGGTCGACGACGACCTCGTACCGGACCTGTCGGCCCGCCTGGAGCGGGCCGCCCACCGCACCGAGCCCTTCGGGCTGGCCTTGCGCGGCGGCGGCCACTTCGGGCACGGACGGGCCCTGTGGGCGGGCGCGCAGGGGGACCTCACCAGCCTGCGGCTGCTGGCCGACCGCGCGGAGTCGGCGGGGCGCAAGGCGGGCGTCGAGAGGGGGGAGCACCGGCGCTACAAGCCCCATCTGACGGTGGCCCGCAGCCGGACGGCGTACGACGTGCGGCCGTACGTCGAGGTCCTGGCCGGCTTCACCAGCCCCGCCTGGACCGTCACGGACCTGGAGCTGGTGCGCAGCAACCTGCCGAGGTCCGGCGTGCCGGGCGAGCAGCCCCGTTACGAGACGGTCGCCCGTTGGCCGCTCGGCGCTTCCGGTTAGGCTCGGGGCGTGGACCCGAAGACCCGTAACCGGATCATGGCCGGCGTGCTCGTACTGATGATGCTCGTGGTGGCGGTGGCGGCGGCGCTCGGCTGAGCAGCCGTGAGCCGGCCGCCGCCCCCTTCACGCCGTCACCAGGCGAACGCCTCCGGCGACGGGCCCGGCCCCGGGAAGATCTCGTCCAGCCCGGTCAGCAGCTCCTCCGGCAGCTCCAGCTCCACGGCCCGCAGCGCCGACGCGAGCTGCTCGGCCGTGCGCGGACCCACGATCGGGCCGGTCACGCCGGGCCGGGTCAGCAGCCAGGCCAGGGCGGCCTCGCCGGGCTCGACGCCGTGCTTGTCGAGCAGGTCCTCGTAGGCCTGGATCTGCGCCCGCTGCGCGGGGTCGGCCAGGGCGTCGGCCGCCCGGCCGGAGGCGCGGCGCCCGCCCTGCACCTCCTTCTTGATCACGCCGCCGAGCAGTCCGCCGTGCAGCGGCGACCAGGGGATGACGCCGAGGCCGTAGTCCTGCGCGGCCGGGATGACCTCCATCTCGGCGCGGCGCTCGGCCAGGTTGTACAGGCACTGCTCGCTGACCAGGCCGATGGTGCCGCCGCGCCGGGCGGCGGTCTCGTTGGCCTGGGCGATCTTGTAGCCGGGGAAGTTCGAGGACCCGGCGTAGAGGACCTTGCCCTGCTGGACCAGCGTGTCGACGGCCTGCCAGATCTCGTCGAATCCGGTGGCGCGGTCGATGTGGTGGAACTGGTACAGGTCGATGTGGTCGGTCCGGAGCCGCTTGAGGCTGGCGTCGACCGCCCGCCGGATGTTCACGGCGGACAGCTTGTCGTGGTTGGGCCACGCCTCGCCGTCGGCGCCCATGTTGCCGTAGACCTTGGTGGCGATGACGGTCTTGTCCCGCCGGTCGCCGCCCTGGGCGAACCAGTTGCCGATGATCTCCTCGGTGCGGCCCTTGTTCTCGCCCCAGCCGTACACGTTGGCGGTGTCCAAAGGTCAATTTTGACGCCATGATCCGAACCACATACCGTCACCCCTTGTGCGCGATGCGTGCCACAGGGGAGAGGGGGACGAGCATGGCGAGAGTTCTGGGCGTGGTCCGTCTGTCGAGGATGTCGGACGAGACCACATCGCCGGAGCGTCAGCGTCGGTCCATCCAGCGATGGGCCGATCAGGAGGGGCACGTCGTCGTGGGATGGGTCGAGGACATCGACGTGTCCGGCGGGGTAGAGCCGTGGAAGCGCCCAGAGTTCGGCAAGTGGTTGCCTTCGACGATCGGAAAGGAGGTCAGCGCGATCGAGCACCGGATCGCGATGGAGGAGTCGCGCGCCGATGAGTACGACATCCTCTGCGCGCTGAAGATCGACCGCCTCTCGCGGCGCGTGCTGCACGTGCACACCCTCCTGGAGTGGTGCGAGAAGAACGGCAAGGAGGTCGCGACCGTCGAGGACGGGATCAACCTCAACACGCAGATGGGGAAGCTCCTCCTGAGCCTGATCGCGTCCTTCGCGGAAGGGGAGCTCGAAGCCATCAAGGCGCGGGCCAAGTCCTCGTACAACCACCTGGTGAAGGAGGGCCGCTGGCGTGGCGGCCGCACTCCGTACGGCTACCGCGAGGAGAAGCAGGAGACCGGCGAGGGGTGGAAGCTCGTCCCTGACGACTACGGGACCGACACGGCCGGGACACTCCGTGAGATTGTCCGCCGTCTCATCGCGGGCGAGTCGGCGAACAGCATCGCGCAGTGGCTCAACGAGGACGTGTCGAAGACCCCGACGTCACTCGACGCTCAGATGATCCGCAGCGGCAAGACCCCGAAGGGCAGCCGCTGGACCGCCGCGAACACGGCCAAGGTCGTACGCTCCCGCTGCATCCTGGGGCAGATGGAGGTATCCGAGGAGGTGATGGTCGACGGGAAGAAGACGACACGACGCCGGGTCGTCCGGGACGCTGACGGCCAGCCCCTCCAGCGCGCGGAGCCGCTGATCACGCACGAGGAGTGGGAGCTGGCCAACAAGAAGCTGGACGAGAACACCAGCAAGCGCAACGGCAACCGCAAGGGTGGGTCGCCCTTGCTCCGGGTCGCGTTCTGCACATGTGGGGAGCCGGCATATCTCGGCCCTGGCCGTAACTGGCCCTACTACCGCTGCGCCTCCCGTACCACGCACAAGCCGTGTCCGACCGGAAGCAAGGGCATCGCGGCGCACACGCTGGAGGACGCCGTGGAAAAGGCGTTCCTCCTCGCTGCCGGGGACGTCGAGATCGTCCGGAAGGTCTTCCGGCCGGGCGTGGACTACACGCGCGACATCGAGGAAGTGAACCGCGCCCTGTCGGACCTGAGGGAGGACCGCGAGGCGGGCCTCTACTCCAGTGAGCTGGGCAAGCAGGAGTACCGGGAGGCGTACAAGCGGTTGGACGCGCGACGTGAACAGCTCATCGCGCAGCCCACGCGCCCGGACACCTGGGAGGAGATCCCGACAGGAGAGACCTACCGGGAACGGTGGAGCACGTTGTCGACCCAGCACGAAAAGGGCAGGGAGCTACGCGCCGCAGGGGTCAAGGCAGTCATCCATGCCGAGCCGATTCCCGGGATGGCCGCCGCGCGGCTCATGGCTCCCGATGGCCATGAGGGGATGTGGCAACACCCGGTCGGGAGAGTTCAGGTTCTGATCCCGATGGACTTCAAGCAGCGTTTGCGCAACATGGCGGCGGTCCACAGCGAAGGCTGACCGACAACTGCAGGTGACGAGGAGGGTCCTGTGGTCGGGGCCTTCTGCGCGTTTGTAAGCTGCCCGGCAGGTCGCCGCCGTCGCTCCCGACCGCACGAGACTGAGTCCAGGCCCGAAGGCTTGGGCGTCCACCTGTGAAGAGAGACCGCGCCATCCGTGCACGGTCCACCCCCGCGAAGAAAGGGAGGCACATGTCCCGCCATCCGGCGGGGGACTGGCGCACGCGTGTGCGCCTCACAGGAAGGAGCCACATCCGGTGGCTATCAGCTTCGGCCATGACCGCCCGTGGGGCGGTGTCTCCCAGCACGAGTACCGGCGCATGGCGCAGAACCCTGCGCACCAGCTCGCCTACCGCGTCCACTTCGCCGCCATCGGATGGGCAGACCGGCACGGACACGCGGGCTTCGCCCCCGGCCGGCTGGCCGCACTGCTGGGCAAGGAAGGTAAGCCACTGTCCGAGCAGAGCACCCGCAACGCGATGGCCCGCGTCAAGGAGCTGGACCTTGTGTCGCCCCGCTCCGGGGCCGCTTGCCTCGTGCTCCCTCCCCACCTGTTCCAGAAGGGCAAGGGTGCGCCAGTTCCCTGCCGTCTCCACCAGGACCGGTAAGTACACGCTGTCCGTGTAGCCAGAGCACGCCTGGCGTGTACCCAAACAGCATCCGAACTGCGGGAACGCTTGCGTCCTCTCTTATCTGTTTGGTCCAAGTGCGTGCGCCCGGGTCTTCGAGGACAAGGCGTCGGGCAAGAACGCCGACCGGCCTGACGGCGGCACCTGATGTCCTTGCCTGGAGCGGGCTCGAAGCAGTTGGCTTGTGGTCCATGAAGTACACGCAGCTCGGACGCACCGGACTCAAGGTCAGCCGACTCGTTCTCGGCACGATGAACTTCGGTCCGCAGACAGACGAATCAACCAGCCACGACATCATGGACGCCGCTCTCGACGCGGGTCTGAACTTTGTAGACACGGCCAACGTCTATGGGTGGGGTGAGAACAAGGGCCGCACCGAGGAGATCATCGGTACTTGGTTCGCCCAGGGTGGCGGGCGGCGCGACAGGACGGTCCTCGCCACCAAGGTGTACGGGAACATGGCCCCGGACGACTCCTCCGTCTGGCCCAACCACGACAAGCTCTCCGCGGTGAACATCCGCCGGTCCGTCGACGCCTCCCTCAAGCGGCTGCAGACCGACTACATCGACATCTACCAGTTCCATCACATCGACCGGTCGACGCCGTTCGAGGAGATCTGGCAGGCGATCGACGTCCTGGTCCAGCAGGGCAAGATCCTCTACGCCGGGTCGTCCAACTTCCCCGGTTACAAGATCGCCCAGGCCAACGAGCTGGCTGCCCGGCGCGGCCGCATGGGTCTGGTTAGTGAGCAGTGCCTGTACAACCTCGCCGAGCGCCGCGCCGAGATGGAGGTCATCCCGGCCGCGCAGGAGTACGGGCTCGGTGTCATCCCCTGGTCGCCGCTGCACGGCGGGCTGCTCGGCGGCGTCCTCAAGAAGGAGGCCACACAGGGGCGCAGGGCGAGCGGCCGCGCTGCCGACGCGCTCAAGGACACCAAGACACGCGAGCAGATCCAGGCGTACGAGAACCTCCTCGACAAGCACGGCCTGGAGCCCGGTGAAGCGGCGCTCGCCTGGCTGCTGACACGCCCCGGCGTCACCGGCCCGATCGTCGGCCCCCGCACGCAGGAGCAGCTGGACTCGGCGCTGCGTGCCCTGGAGCTGGAGCTGAGCGAGGAACTGCTGACGTCTCTGGACGAGGTCTTCCCCGGTCCCGGACCGTCTCCCGAGGCCTTCGCATGGTGAGGTAGCGGGTCTGTGTGAGGGACCGTCGTCTTCTGCTTGCGTTCGAAGCGAGTGGGAGGCGGCGGCTTCGTCGTTTCCACTCGGGGTCCGCAGGAGCGGTGAGCGTCAGCGATGCGCTAGAAGTTGATGCCGGCGTCCAGCGCCGCGTCCATGATGGCGTGGCTGTCGGCCTCGTCGGTCTGCGGACCGAAGTTCATCGTCCCGAGGACGAGCCGGCTGACCTTGAGTCCTGTGCGTCCCAGCTGCGTGTACTTCATGGTCCCCAAGCCAACGGCTTGGAGTGCGCTCCAGGCAAGCGGGTTGGTTCGGTTCAGGCGCGGGGGGAAGTCAGCGGTCCTGGGAATGAGGCCGAGAGCCGAGGGGCGTGGCGGCCAGGACGGCTTCCCCTAGGGCCAGGACGGCTTCCCCTAGGACGCGGCGGAGTAGGGCCCGCCCAGCCCCCACTCCTCGTCCATCGCCTCCGCGAACGCCTCCGCGATCCGGTGCTCGCCGCTCTCGTTGGGATGCGTGCCGTCGTACGTGTCCGTGTGGAAGTCGTACGACACCGGCGGCGGGACGAGGAGCAGCGAGGAGCGCGGTTCGTCGAGGTCGGCGGTCGTCTTCACGAGGAGTTCGTTGAAGCGGGCGACCTGCTCGGCGAAGGTCTCGTCGGCCTCCACCCGGATGTTCGGGATCACCGGCATCACGGCCATGCGCACGCGCGGGTTGGCCGACCGTGCCTCGGCCACGAAGGCCCGGACGTTGTCGTTGGTCTGCTCCGCGTTCGTGTAGAAGCCGAGGTCGATCAGGCCCAGGGAGACCAGGAGCACGTCCGCGCGGCAGGCGCGTACCGTCTCGCCGATCAGCGGGGCCATGTGGTGCCAGCCCTCGCCCCAGCCGGCCAGGTGGGCGCGGGGGAAGCCGGGGTCGGCGTAGGCGTACGAGGTGGGGGCGTCCGTCGACTGGTCGTGGAGTGTTTCGCGGGGGCCGACGAAGGTGAAGGGGCGGCCGTAGGAGTCGCGCAGGTGCTGCCACATCCGGTAGCGCCACGTGTGTTCGCCCGCGCTCCCGATCGTCATGGAGTCACCGACAAACATGAACCTGAGCATCCGCTCATCATGGACGATCGGCTCGGCCGGCGCGATGTGAGCCCGACCACGCTGGGTGACCGTTGCGGTGAACGCCCGTGCGGGATGGCAGGCTTGGCGCATGCGCCGATCTTTCGCCCTCCTCGCCTCGGCCCTTCTCGTGGGCGCGTTCGCCGCGCCCGCCTCCGCCGCCGACGGGGTCGACGGCAGCGACGGCTTCACGATCAAGGACCCGCGCATCACCGAGTCCAGCGGCCTCGCCGCCTCCCGCCTGCACCCCGGCGTCTACTGGACGCACAACGACCAGGACAACGGGCCGTACCTCTACGCCGTGGACGGCTCCACCGGCGAGACCGTCGCCCGCGTCGCGCTCTCCGGCGTCGGCACGCCCCGCGACGTCGAGGCGATCTCCATCGGGCCCGGCAACCGGATCTTCGTCGGTGACATCGGCGACAACCTCGGCGGCACCTGGCCGCACGTGTGGATCTACGAGCTGCCCGAGCCGAAGGAGCTCAAGGACCAGACGGTCAAGGCGACGCAGTACGTCGTGAAGTACGCGGACGGCGCCCGTGACGCGGAGTCGATGGTCGTCCACCCGAAGACCGGGCGGGTCTACATCATCGACAAGAAGGAGGACGGCGGGCACCTGTACGAGGGTCCGGCGAAGCTGTCCGCCTCCGGCACCAACGTCTTCCGGCGCGCCGCCCCCGTCGAGCTGTGGGCCACCGACGCCGCCTTCTCCCCGGACGGCGAGCGGCTCGCCGTGCGCGGCTACATGGGGGGTATCTGGTACGACTGGAACGGCGGGAAGATCCAGCGCAAGGGGCGGATCAGCGTGCCGCTCGGGCAGGGCGAGTCCGTCACCTACACCCCCGACGGCGAGAAACTGCTGCTCGGGATGGAGGGCGAGAGCAGCCCCGTGAAGGCCCAGGACGCGCCCGGGGGCGGCGGCGGGTCGGGCGGGGCGGGCTCCGGCGCCTCCGGTGGGGGCTCCGGAGGGGATGACGGGTCCGGCGGTTCCGACGGGAACACCCTCAAGATCGGGACGGTCGGGCTGGTCGTCGCGTGCGGTGCCGCGTTCTTCGGGCTACGACGGCTCTTCCGCCGCCGCTGAGCCGGACGCCGCGCGCCGCGCGGCCACCAGTACCTCCAGCCCGTCCAGGATGCGCTGCAGCCCGAACTCGAAGTGGTCGAAGCCGGTGCCGAAGGTGTCCTCGGAGAGGGAGGCCAGGACCGGGTAGCGGCCGCTGGTCATGGCCTTCTCCAGCGCCGGCTCCTGGGCCTGCCAGAACTGTGCGTCCGTCAGTCCGGAACTTCGCTCGGCCTCCTCCCCGTGCACCTGCGTGCGGGCGGCGCCGACGACATACCCGTCGATCATGATGATCGCCGACACCAGCTCGGGGTCGGTCAGGCCCATCGGTTTGATCCGGGTGAGCACCTTCTCCAAGCCGTCCAGGGCGCTCGGGCCGAGGACCGGGCGGGACTGGTTGACCTCCAGCAGCCAGGTGTGGCGGCGGTAGAGGGCGAGGGTGGCGCGGCCGAGTTCCTCCAGCGCGGTGCGCCAGTCGCCGTCGCCGAGGTCGCCGGGGTTCTCGGACGGGCGCTGCACGCGGTCCAGCATCAGGTCGATCAGCTCGCCCTTGCCGGGGACGTAGCGGTACAGGGACATGGCCCCGGTGCCCAGCTCGGTGGCGATCCGGCGCATCGAGACCGCGCCCAGTCCGTCCCGGTCCGCGACCTCGACGGCGGTCTCGACGATCCGCTCCAGCGTCAGACCCGGTTTGGGTCCCCGGCTGGGCCGCTTGCCGGTGTCCCACAACAGGTCGAGGGTGCGGCCGATGTCGCCGCTGCCGCTGCTCTCCGTACCGCTTGCCATGCGATTCAGTTTAAATCCGCGGCAGAAAAGTGGGTACGGCGTACGCGCCGAACTGGGTACGGTGTACTCGTAATCGGGTACGGTGTACTCAGTGAGGGAGTGAGAGGGGGACCCATGAGCGACGCGTACGCGGTACGGGCCGAGGGCCTGGAGAAGCGGTACGGCGGAAAACGCGCCCTCGACGGCTTCGACCTGGCCGTCCGCGAGGGCACCGTGCACGGCCTGCTGGGGCCGAACGGCGCCGGCAAGACCACGGCCGTGCGCATCCTGTCCACGCTGGTCCGGCTGGACGGGGGTCGGGCGGTGGTGGCCGGCCTCGACGTCGGGCGGCAGGCGCGCGAAGTGCGGGCGCGGATCGGCCTCACCGGGCAGTACGCGGCCGTGGACGAGGTGCTCACCGGCCGGCAGAACCTGGAGATGTTCGGGCGCCTGTTCCACCTGGGCGGCCGGCGGGCCCGGGCCCGCGCCGTCGAGCTGCTGGAGCAGTTCGACCTGACCGACGCCGCCGACCGGGGTGTCGGCACGTACAGCGGCGGCATGCGGCGCCGCCTGGACCTCGCCGCGTCGATGATCCTCGCCCCGGCCGTCCTGTTCCTGGACGAGCCGACGACGGGCCTGGACCCCCGCAGCCGCAGCGAGGTCTGGGACTCCGTGCGGGCGCTGGTGGCGAGCGGTACGACCGTACTGCTGACCACGCAGTACCTGGAGGAGGCCGACAAGCTCGCCTCGCGCATCACCGTCATCGACCAGGGCAGGTCCATCGCCGACGACACCCCGGACGGGCTGAAGGACCGGGTCGGCGGCGACCGCGTCGAGGTCCAGGTCGCCGAGCGGGCCGAGATACCGAGGGTGGTGAAGGTGGTCGCCCGCGTCTGCGACGGCGAACCCGAGGCCGACGAGGAGACGCTGCGGGTGCACGCCCCGGTCACCGACCGGGTGGCGGCGCTCACCGAGGTGGCGCGCACCCTCCAGGACGAGGGCGTCCGGGTGGAGGACATCGGGCTGCGCAGGCCGAGCCTCGACGACGTGTTCCTGCGCCTGACCGGACACCGTACGAGCGCCGGAGAGCGCACGGACGCGCGGAAGGAGGCGGCGGCGGCATGAGCGCCCTCGACCTGACCACGGGAGGCACGCGTGACCGCGGGCGGCTGTACTGGGCGGTCGCCGACTGCGGCAACATCGTCCGCCGCGGCCTGACCCACTACCAGCGCCAGCCCGTCAACATCGTCTGGCAGCTCGGCTTCCCGATCCTGTCCGTCCTCCTCTACGGCTATGTCTTCGGCAGCGCGATGACCGTGCCGGGCGGCGGGGACTACAAGGACTTCCTGATGCCGGGCATGTTCGTGATGACCATGGCGTTCGGCTTCATCAACACCGCGACCGTCGTCGTCCACGACGCCACCAAGGGCGTCATCGACCGGTTCCGCTCCATGCCGATGTCCTCCTCCGCGGTGGTGGCGGGGCGCGGTGTGACCGACCTGGTCGTCGCCTGCGCCGAGCTCACGATCCTGGTACTGACGGCGCTCGCCATGGGCTGGCGGCCGGACGGGGGCTGGAACTTCCTGGCCGCGTTCGGGCTGCTGCTGTGGCTCCGGTTCGCGCTGATCTGGGTCGGGGTGTGGCTGGGGCTGCTGGTCCCCAACCCGGAGGCGGCGGGCGGCCTGTTCGCGGTGGCGTTCCCGCTGACGATGATCTCCAGCATCTTCGTCGCCCCGCAGCTCATGCCGGACTGGCTGGGCTGGGTGGCCGCCTGGAACCCGATCTCCTCCACGGCCGCGGCGGCCCGCGAGCTGTTCGGCACGCCGGTCGGCGGCGGCGACTCGTGGGTCGAGCAGCACGCGCTGCTGATGGCCGGGGTGTGGCCGGTGGTGCTGACGGCGATCTTCCTGCCGCTGTCGGTGCGGCGCTTCCAGCGGCTCAGCCGGTAGGGCGGGGGAACGATGAGGGGCGCCCGGCGTAACGCCGGGCGCCCCTCATCGTCGTACGACCGCTGTTGCTACAGCTTCTCGATCACGTAGTCGACGCACTTGGTCAGCGCCTCGACGTCCGCCGGGTCGATCGCCGGGAACATCGCGACGCGCAGCTGGTTGCGGCCCAGCTTGCGGTACGGCTCGGTGTCGACGACGCCGTTGGCGCGCAGCACCTTGGCGACGGCGGCGGCGTCGATGTCGTCGGAGAAGTCGATGGTGCCGATGACCTGGGAGCGCTTGGCCGGGTCCGAGACGAACGGGGCGGCGTACTTGGCCTCCTCCGCCCAGGCGTACAGGCGGGACGAGGAGTCCTTGGTGCGGCCGGTGGTGAAGTCCAGGCCGCCCTGGCCGTTCATCCAGTCCAGCTGCTCGCCCAGGAGGAACAGGGTGGCGAGCGCCGGGGTGTTGTACGTCTGGTTCTTGCGGGAGTTGTCGATCGCCGTCGGCAGCGAGAAGAACTCCGGGACGTGCCGGCCGCTCGCGTGGATCCGCTCGGCGCGCTCGATCGCGGCCGGGGAGAAGACGCCGATCCACAGGCCGCCGTCGGAGGCGAAGGACTTCTGCGGGGCGAAGTAGTAGACGTCGGTCTCGGCGATGTCCACGGGCAGGCCGCCCGCGCCGGACGTCGCGTCGACCAGTACGAGGGAGCCCTCGTCGGCCCCGGCCACGCGCTTGATGGGCATGGCGACGCCGGTCGAGGTCTCGTTGTGCGTGAACGCGTACACGTCCACGCCGGCCTCGGCCCGCGCTTCGGGGTGCGTGCCCGGGTCGGACGAGACGACCGTCGGCTCGGCCAGCCACGGGGCGAGCTTCGCGGCCTTGGCGAACTTGGAGGAGAACTCGCCGAAGCTCAGGTGCTGCGACCTGTTCTCGATCAGTCCGTGGGTCGCGACGTCCCAGAACGCGGTGGAGCCGCCGTTGCCGAGGATCACCTCGTAGCCGTCGGGGAGCCGGAACAGCTCGGAGATGCCCTCACGGACCTTGCCGACCAGGTTCTTGACGGGGGCCTGGCGGTGGGAGGTGCCGAGGAGGGACGTACCGGTGGCGGCCAGGGCGTCCAGCGCCTGAACCCGCACCTTGGAGGGACCCGCGCCGAATCGACCGTCCGCGGGCTTGATGTCAGCAGGAATCTGGATCTCAGCCACGTGCGGGAGCGTATCCCCTCGGCCAAACCGGACGGAGACATGTCCGTCCGATGAGACGAGATCTCCGCTGTGCGGACCTGTGCCAAGCCACAAGCGCTCATGCTGGAGGGCATGACCGATCTGGAGGCAGCACTGCGCGGCGCCGTACGCGGCGAGGTCGGATGCGACACCACGTCCCGGGCGCTGACCACCATGGACGCGTCCAACTACCGGCGGGTCCCGCTCGGGGTGGTGGCGCCGGTGGACGCCGACGACGTGGCGGCCGTGCTGGAGGTGTGCCGGGCGCGGGGCGTGCCGGTGGTGGCGCGGGGCGGCGGCACGTCGATCGCGGGGCAGGCGACCGGCACGGGCGTCGTCCTGGACTTCACCCGGCACATGAACCGGCTGGTCTCGCTCGACCCGGAGGCGCGCACGGCCGTCGTCCAGCCGGGGCTGGTCCTCGACCGACTCCAGGACGCCGCCGCCCCGCACGGGCTCCGCTTCGGCCCCGACCCCTCCACCCACAGCCGCTGCACGCTCGGCGGCATGATCGGCAACAACTCGTGCGGCTCCCACTCGGTGGCCTGGGGCACGACGGCGGACAGCGTGCGCGAGCTGAGCGTGGCCACCGCGCGGGGGCGGCGGCTGCGGCTCGGGCAGGAGTGGGCCGGGGCGCCGGAGGGGCTGCGGGAGCTGGTGGACGGCGACCTGGCCCGCCTGCGCACCGGCTTCCCGGACCTCCCGCGCCGCATCTCCGGCTACGCGCTGGACGCCCTGCTGCCCGAGAAGGGCGCGGACGTGGCCCGTTCCTTCTGCGGCTCGGAGGGCACGCTGGGCGTGCTGACGGAAGCCGTCGTCCGGCTGGTCGAGTCTCCGCGCGCGCGTGCGCTCGCGGTGCTGGGCTACGCCGACGAGGCGGGGGCGGCGGAGGCGGCGGCCGGGCTGCTGCCGCTCGGCCCCCTCACGGTGGAGGGCATGGCGGTGGACCTGGTGCCGTCCACGGAGGGGCTGCCGAGGGGCGGGGCCTGGCTGTTCGTGGAGACCGGCGGGGACACGGAGGCGGAGGCACGCGCGCGTGCGGAGGCGGTGGTCCGGGCGGCGGACGTCGTGGACGCCCTGGTGGTGACCGACCCGGCCGGGCAGCGGGCACTGTGGCGGATCCGGGAGGACGCGAGCGGTACGGCGACGCGGATGCCGGACGGTGCGGAGGCGTGGCCCGGCTGGGAGGACTGCGCGGTGCCGCCGGCCCGGCTGGGCGACTACCTGCGGGACTTCCGGAGCCTGCTCGCCGCCCACGGCCTGCGCGGCACGCCGTACGGGCACTTCGGTGACGGCTGCATCCACGTACGCATCGACTTCGACCTGCTGACGGCGGCCGGCGTCGCCCGCTTCCGCCGCTTCTCCGAGGAACTGGCGGAGCTCGTCGTGGCGCACGGCGGCTCGCTCTCCGGGGAGCACGGGGACGGGCAGGCGCGGGCGGAGCTGCTGCCGAGGATGTACGGCGAGGAGACGGTGGCCCTCTTCGAGCGCGCGAAAGGCGTCTGGGACCCGGACGACCTCCTCAACCCGGGGATGCTGGTCCGCCCGGCCCCGCTCGACGCGAACCTCCGCTTCGCCGTCCTGCCGCGCGAGCCGGTGGACGTGGAGTTCGGCTACCCCGCCGACGGGGGCGACTTCTCGGCGGCGGTGCGCCGCTGCGTGGGCGTCGCCAAGTGCCGTACGACGTCGGTGACCGGCTCGGGCGTGATGTGCCCGTCGTTCCGGGCGACGGGGGAGGAGGAGCACTCCACGCGGGGCCGCGCACGCCTGCTGCACGAGATGCTCGCCGGGGAGGTGGTGACGGACGGCTGGCGTTCCACGGAGGTCCGCGACGCGCTCGACCTGTGCCTGTCCTGCAAGGGATGCCGCTCCGACTGCCCGGTCGAGGTCGACATGGCCACGTACAAGGCGGAGTTCCTGCACCACCACTACGCCGGCCGTCGCCGCCCCGCCGCGCACTACGCGATGGGGTGGCTGCCGGTGTGGCTGCGGTGGGCGGCGCGGGCGCGGGTGGCGCCGGTCGTCAACGCGTTGGCGTCCGTGGGGCCGCTGGCCGCGGTGGCGAAGCGGCTGGGCGGGATCGCGGGGGAGCGGGAGGTGCCGCGGCTGGCGGGGGAGACGTTCAGCCGGTGGTGGCGGAGGCGGCCTGCGGAAGCGGGGCGGACC
Organism: Streptomyces sp. WG5; assembly: GCF_049974565.1. Lineage (NCBI taxonomy): Bacteria > Bacillati > Actinomycetota > Actinomycetes > Kitasatosporales > Streptomycetaceae > Streptomyces > Streptomyces sp. WG5. The sequence goes on from NZ_JBNGGC010000011.1 coordinate 153,386, forward strand.
GGTGACCTGGTGGTCCTCTGGCCGGACACCTTCACCGAGCATCTGTCCCCGTCCGTGGGCCGGGCGGCGGTACGGGTGCTGGAGGCCGCGGGGCTGCGGGTGGTGCTGCCGCCGACGCTGCGGGGGCGTGTGGTGATCGGGGACGGCACGTCGAAGTCGGCTCTGGCGCTGCTGACCGCCCGCCGGGGCCGGGTCTGCTGCGGCCTGACGTACGTCTCCACGGGCCAACTGGACCGCGCCCGCGCGGTGATGCGCCACACCCTGGACCTGATGGCCCCGGTGCTGGAGACGTCCGCGCCGGTCGTCGTCCTGGAACCGAGCTGCGCCGCCGCCCTGCGCACGGACCTGCCCGAGCTGCTGCACGACGACCCGCGGGCGGCCCGGCTCGCCGCCCGCGTCCTGACCTTCGCGGAGGCCCTGGAGCGCCACGCCCCCGACTGGACCCCGCCCGCCGTGGACCGCCCGGCCACCGGTCAGACCCACTGCCACCAGCACGCGGTCCTGGGCGACGCGGCCGACCGCCGCCTGCGCGAGGCAGCCGGCCTGACCGGCGAGCTGAGCGGCGGCTGCTGCGGCCTCGCGGGCAACTTCGGCTTCGAGAAGGGCCACTACGAGGTGTCGGCCGCCTGCGCGGAGGACCAGCTGCTCCCGGCGGTGCGCGAGGCGCCGGACGGGGCGGTGGTCCTGGCGGACGGCTTCTCCTGCCGGACGCAGCTGGAGCAGTTGGGCGGGGTGCGGGGGCGGCATCTGGCGGAGGTGCTGGCGGAGGCGTTGGAGGCGGAGCGCCGGGCGGGTGGCGGCGGTCCCTCGGCCAGGTGAGGTCGAAGAAGGGGCGAACGAAGGCGGGTTGATGTACTTACCGCGCTCGTCTGAGAGCGGACCGGCGGGCCCGAGAGCCTCCTGCCGGTCCAGCTGGCACAGCCGGCCAGGGGATAGTGCTGATCAGCCCCGGCAGATGCAGAAGGGATGACCGGCCGGGTCGGTGAGTACACGCGCCCTGGCAGCCTCATGAGGCTGGTGATCCGGCTTCCCCGCACCCAGCTCCAGCAGCCGGGCCTCCGCCTCGTCCAGGTCCGCGACGTCGAAGCAGAGGTGCAGCTGCTGGGGAACGCTCTGGCCGGGCCAGACCGGCGCCCGGTAGTCGTCGACCCGCTGGAATCCGATGAAGAGGCCGTCCTCACGGTTGAGACCCGCGAAGTCGGCATCCGTATCCGGGTGGAGCTCAAGACCGGTGGCCTGCTGATAGAACGCCGCCAAAGTCGACGGGTCGGGGCAGTCGAGGGTGATCGCGGCCAACTTCATCTGCGGCGCCATGGCATCTCCGAGCCGATCGGTGAACCTTCCCGCGGACACCGTAGAGGCAGCGGCTCACCCTCGCTCAACATGTGGCCGAGCCGGGGCGGCCCCGGGGAGGAGCCGGGGCCGCCACCCCTCGTCGGCTTCTCAGCTCGCCGAGTCGAAGGCTTCCAGCCGCCGGCCGCGACTCTCGGCCACCCGCAGGACGTCGGCGAGGCACTCCGCCAGTCGCTCGGCGAGGTAGCGGAGTTCGCCGTGCGGCGCGTCCGGGAGGAGACAGCGGGCGTGGGCCAGGAGTTCGAGGCCCATCCCGAGCTGGGTGGACTCGGTGGTGTCGGCCAGGCGGGAGACGGGGCCGCCGTCGTTGTCGGTGATCAGGTAACAGGGCTTGCCCTCGGGGCCGGGCCAGGGGAGCAGGCGGGGCTCGGGTGACTGGGTCATGCCGCCGCCTCCAGTTCGTACGGCGCGCCTGCGGGGACGTACGGGCGTACAGCCGCTGTCTCGGCTCCGTCGAGGACGGAGGGGAGACCGTAGGGGCTGCGGTGGGAAGGGAGGGGGACCACGTCGGCGGCGGCCGGACGGTGCGGTGCGGGGCAGGCCCCTGGGCGTGGGCTGGTGCGGCGGTGAGTGCCTCGGGGGCTGAGCAGGAGGCTCACCCAGGTGACGAGGCGGCCGATAGGGTCGGTCATGTCATCAGCTCCGATCAGGAGTCAGCTGGTGGCCACGCCCCGGGGCCGGTCGGACGGCCGCCGGGGTCTTGCCGTGTCGGCGTGCGTGGCAGGGGCGGCCGAGGCAGCGCGACGGAGCGCTGTCCATGTGGGCACAGCAACACAGACTGGACCGGTGGACCGGTCCAGTCAAGCGGAACGTCAGTTCCCCTACCGCATGGGGTAGTTGTCGGTCTGCTCGAAGACGTGGGAGGGCGTGACGCCCTCCTCGCACACCAATGCGCGGTGCCCTTGGTCGAACGCCGTGTGCAGGACGACGGCGACTGCGGTCGGCTGTTCCACTTCCAGGAGGTGCGCCTCTTCGTCCGTGGCCAGGCGCACGGTGGTCACGTCGTTGCCCTCCACGGGGGCACGGCCCGTCTCGCGGCGGACGTAATGTGTCGTGCCCTCGGCGATCGGCCCCCTCGCGGACAGGCGTGGCGCGGCGTCCGCCACCGAGGCCGGAAACCACGCGGTCACCAGACTGTGCGGCGAGCCGTCGTCGAGGAGCATGAGCCGGACCCGACGCAAGGCCTCCTCGCCGTGCGTCAGTCCCAAGGCATCGGCGACGTGAGCAGGCGGAACTGCACGGTCCGGTGCGCCGAGGCGGCGGTACGGTGTTCCGCCCGACAGCCGACTGGAACCCGCCCGACGTCCACCGGCGGGCCGGGCGACAGGAGTCTCCGTGACAAGAAAGCCGGAGCCCTGGCGTGCGACGACGAGACCGTCGTGGCGCAGGATGTCGTACGCCTTGACCACGGTGGCCCGCGATACGCCCCACTGTTCGGCCAGGTCACGGCCTGAAGGCAGCAGGTCACCCGGCCCGAACTCACCGTTCGCGATCCGGGTGCGCAGATCAGCGGCGATCTGCTCGTACTTCAGTAGCGGCATGACACTCTTTCCCGATCACTGGACTGGTCCACCGGTTCGACACCAGAATGCACGGATGACGAGCCTTGAGGTGACGCCGGAGATCGTGAGGTTCTACAGCGAGACCGTCGACGAGGCGGCCCGGTTGCTCACCACCGCCGACGGGCGTCTGGAGATGGTACGTACGCAGGAGTTGCTGCGCCGGTACCTCCCCTCCCCGAGGGCTCGGGTACTCGATGTCGGCGGCGGGCCCGGTACACACGCGCGCTGGCTCGTTGCAGACGGGTACGCCGTTCACCTGGTCGATCCCATTCCCCGGCACGTGGAACAGGCCAGGGTCACGGGCGCGAGTGTCGAACTCGGTGATGCCAGAAGCCTCACGGCCGGCACCGGTTCCTACGACGTCGTGCTCATGCTGGGACCCCTCTATCACCTGCCGGAACGGACGGACCGGGACCGTGCACTGGCAGAGGCCCGCCGTGTGCTCAAGCCCGGCGGACTGCTGGCGGTCGCCGGCATCAACCGGTACGCGTCCCTCTTCGAGCATGCCGCGTACGCGCACCTGCACAAGGAGTCGATGAGGGAGAGCATCGGCAACATCCTCGCCACCCGGATCCATGACGGGAAGAAGGCGTTCACCACGGCCTACTTCCACAGCGGGGAGCAGCTGCGCGACGAGGTGGCGGCGGCAGGCTTCGTCGGCGCGGACGTCTTCGGGATCGAAGGGCCTGCCTGGTCGCTGCTGGCGGCGGCGGAGCGGAACACCGGCCAGTCGTTCCGTGAGTCGAGCCTGTTCGAGTCCGTCCTCACCGCCGCCCGTATGGCCGAGCCGTACCCGGAGTTGCTGGCCGCGAGTTCGCATCTGCTGGCGGTGGGGCGTCGGCAGGAGTGAGGGAGGCCGGCCGCTCGGCAGGGTGCCGATCGACCTCCGGCCACGGCACGCCGGGCGTGCCCGGTGAGGAACCGCAGGACGAGAACACGGTCCTCGTCTCCCCGGACACCGGGGGCGTCAACCGGCTGTCCGGGGAGACCTTCGACGACACCGAGGGGCTGGGCTTTCTGATGGGCGGCGGAGGGGTCGCCCGGTAGGGCCCGCGGGACGCTCTGGGGTGGTGCCGGCACCACCCCAGGGGCGGTGGCTGCCCGGCTGCTGCCGAGATCCGCAACTTCCTAGTGTCTGCCTCATGTTGAAGAGGACAGCGCACACAGTCATCGCCCTCGCTGTGACCGCGGGCACCGTGGCCGCGGCGGGCACCGCCGCCGCGGCGGCAGGACACGGCGACCGGGTCGTCGTACGCACCGACAAGGGCCCGGTGCGCGGGACGGCCGCCGGCGCGGTACGCACGTTCCAGGGCATCCCCTACGCCGCCCCGCCCACCGGCGAACGCCGCTGGGCACCCCCGGCGCCCGCGAGACGCTGGCACGGGGTGCGGGACGCCACCGAACCGGGCGCCGCCTGCCCCCAGACCGGGGCCGTCCCGCCGGCCGGGCCCGCGTCCTCCACCGAGGACTGCCTCTTCCTCGACGTCACCACGCCGCGTGCCGCGTCCGACAGGCCGCGGGCCGTGATGGTCTACCTGCACGGTGGCGACCACACCGACGGCGCGGGTGCCATGCACGGCGCCCGGAGACTGGCCGCCCAGGGCGACGTGATCGTAGTGACGGTCAACTACCGCCTCGGCGCCCTCGGTTACCTGGCCCACCCGGACCTGGAACGCCGGGGCGAGTCCGGCAACTACGGCTTTCTCGACCAGCAGGCGGCACTGCGCTGGGTGGAACGCAACGCCGCCGCCTTCGGCGGAGACCCGGAGAACGTGACGCTCTTCGGCGAGTCCGCCGGTGCCACCAGCACGTGCGCGCATCTGGTCGCCCCGTCCTCGGCCGGCCTCTTCGACCGGGTCGTCCTGCAGAGCGGTGCGTGCCTGCGCGCCGAGGCGACGCGCGAGCGCGCCGACGCCTTGGGCCAGGGCGAGGATGCCGCCGAGGCGATCGAGGAAAGGATCACGGAGAGCGGCGGGACGTCCGACTGGCGCACGGCGGACCCCCGGCACCTGGTGTACGACTTCGGACAGACCCCCTACCCGTACGGGCCGGTCTACGGCGGCGAGCTGCTGCCGCGCACTCCCCAGGAGGCCATCACCACCGGCAGGTTCAACAAGGTGCCCGTGCTGCAGGGAATCAACCGCGAAGAGGGCCGCGCGATGGTGTACGGGGCGGAGCTGGCCAAGAGGTACGCGACCCGGGACCCGGAAGCCACCCTCGACGAGGCCGACTACCGCGCCCGCCTGGAGGAGGACCTCGGCCCGGAGAAGGCCGCCGCCGTCGCCGCCCGGTACCCCGTCTCCGCGTACGACGGCAGCCCGGCCCTGGCCCTGTCGGCGGTCCTCACCGACGCCGACCAGGCCCGGTACACCGTCGACACCGGCCGCGCGCTCGCCCGCGCTGTCCGCACCTACACCTACGAGTTCGCCGACCGGGAGACACCCTGGTACGCCGATGCCGAAACGTACGCCAAGCCCTCCTTCCCGATGGGCGCCGCGCACACCTTCGAGCTGCCCTACCTCTTCGAGCTCACCGAGTTCGACCCGCTCACCGAGCCCCAGCGAGCCCTGTCCGACGCGGTGATCCGTATCTGGTCCGACTTCGCCCGCAGGGGTGAGGCCCCTTGGAAGGCGACCACCCCGTCCGCGCTGAACGCGCGCTCGCTCGCGTCGGGAACGGGCGGCATCCGCCCGGTCGACTTCGCGAAGGACCACCAGTACGACTTCTGGAAGTCCCTGGGCTGACCCCGGCCGCACGGAGGTCCGGGACGCCCTCGATCTGTGCCCGTCCTGCAAGGGCTGCCGCCCCGGGGTTGGGGCGGTCCCCAGAAACGGAGGACAGAACGGCCCGAGTGTCCTCGGCCCGCTCAGTTGAGCCCGCGCAGCCTCCGTCCTCGGCTCTCGGCCACCCGCAGTGCGTCCGCGAGGGCTTCGGTGAGGTGCTCGGCGAGGAAGCGGAGCTCGCCGTGCGGCGCGCCCGTGAGGAGGTACGGGCGTACGGCCACGGTCTTGGTGCCGTCGAGGGTGGTGGGCAGGCTGTGGGGGCTGCGGTGGGAGTGACCGCGAACAGCGAGCCGGCCGACATCGCCGCGCCGTACGCGTGCCGCACCCCGGTCCACGGCACCGCCGCGCCCGCGTCGGGGCGGCCCGCGCCTGAGGGCGCCGCCGACTTCGACGGGGACGGTCACTCCGACCTGGCCTTCGGCTCGAGGGGGAGTGTGAACGGCGGGAGTATCGAGGTCGCGTACGGGGCGGGGGACGGGACGGGGGTCGGCCGGTGCCAGTACCTCACCCAGGACGATGCCGGGATACCCCTGCTGATGGGCGGCGGTGGGATCGCCCTCCAGGCGCCTCCGTCCTCGCCGCCACGTGTGGTCTAGGACACGATCGGACCTATATGACTCATAGCGTGGTCTCGACCGACGGAGCAGAACACCGGAAGGCGGAGACCATGACCACTCTCGACGAGTCGACCACCCGCGACCTGACCACCGGCGACCCGGCCGAGGCCCCGGCCGTCACCGGTGAGCGCGCCGACCTGCTGGAGATGCTGGCCCACCAACGGCACTTCCTGCGCTTCACCACCCGTGACCTCACCGACGAGCAGGCCGGACTCCGGACCACCGCGAGTGAGCTCTGCCTGGGCGGCTTGATCAAGCACGTGTCCTCGGTCGAGCGGAGCTGGGCGGACTTCATCGTGAACGGCCCGTCGGCGATGGGAGACTTCACGGCCATGACCGAGGCCGACTGGGCCCAGCGGGCCGACGAGTTCCGGTTGCTGCCCGGTGAGACGCTGGCCGGCGTCCTGGCCGACTACGCCGAGGCGGCCCGCCGGACCGACGAACTGGTCGCCACGCTGCCCGACCTGGGGGCCACGCAGCCGTTGCCGAAGGCCCCGTGGTTCGAGGCCGACAGGCAGTGGTCGGCCCGCCGGGTGCTGATGCACATCGTCGCCGAGACCGCCCAGCACGCCGGCCATGCCGACATCATCCGCGAGTCCCTGGACGGTGCCAAAAGCATGGGCTGACCGGCGGCGTCCGGCCGTACGGCCGTCGTACGGCTACTGGAAGACGCCCGGCCGGTCCGGCCGGGTCACTTCGGAAAGCGGTACTTCAGGTGGGTTGCCAGGGGCGTCTCGACGACCCTGAGCTGTTCGAGGCCGTGCCGCACCGCGCCCGGCCCCTCGAAGAGGCGCAGCCCGTCGCCGAGGAGCACGGGCACCACGTGCAGCTGGAGTTCGTCGATGAGCCCGGCTCCGAGGTACTGCCGCACCGTGCTCGCCCCGCCCGCGATGTCGACGTTCCGGTCCCCGGCGGCGGCCTTCGCCTGCTCCAGGGCACTGTGGATGCCGTCGGTGACGAAGGTGAAGGTGGTGCCGCCCTCCTTCACCAGGGTGGGGCGGGGCCGGTGGGTGAGGACGAAGACCGGGGTGCGGAACGGCGGGTTGTCGCCCCAGAACTCCTCGCCCGTGTCGTACATCATCCGGCCCATGACCACGGCTCCGGTGGCGTCGAACCACTCGCGGATCAGCTCCGAGTCGCGGTTCTCCACCCCGCCGGACATGCCCTGGCGCTCCCGCCAGCTCGCCAGGGTGTGGATCCAGTCGAAGACCGGTTCGGCGCCGTCGCCGCCCGGGTTGTCGAGGGTGACGTTCGGGCCGGCGACGTAGCCGTCGAGGGTGATGGCCAGGTCCGCGGTCACGGTCATGAGGAGTGCTCCCGAAGTCGTGGGGTGTGCTGCCTTCACCCTCACGTCGATCGGGAGACCGCGTTCTCGACACCGTCCGCGTGGGCGGTTCAGGGCACCGTCTCGCCCCGTATCAGCGGATGGCACACCGGCTGGACGCCCTCGGGGAGGTCGTCCGGGCGGCACCAGCGGGCCTCCAGGATCTCGAACGGGTCGATGCGCAGCTCACCGCCCAGCAGACGGGCCTCGTAGGCCACTTCGAGGCGGGTGCGGAAGCCGCTGTTCAGCATGACCAGGCGGCCCGCCTCCACGTCGAGGTTCGTTTCCTCCCTGACCTCGCGGACCACGGTCTGCCGGAAGTCCTCGCCCTTGCGCGCGAAGCCGCTCGGCAGACCCCACTGGCGGCCCGGCGGCCACATCCGGTGCTTCAGCAGCAGGACCCGCCCCTCGTCGTCGCGCACGACGCCGGTCACGCCGACGACGAACTTGGCGTTCAGGAACCACATGACGCGGCTCTGGAAGGGCCGCAGGAGCCGCCAGAGACGGGCAAGGAGTCGTCGCACGGGACCTCGGGGGTGTGGTGGTGGGGTGGCGGGCAGCGGCATCAGCCAAGGGGACGGTACCCGCCGCGGCGCCCGGCCGACCGGCCGTCCCCCGGCATCCCGCCGCCCTGCTGCTCCCGGGCCGCCCGGCCACCCGCCGACCTGCCGTCCCCCCGGCCACCCGCACGCGCCCCGCCCCGGCCCGCCTCGCCTCGTCCCGTCCCGGCCGCGCCGACGGTCGCCCGGCCGCCCAGCGTCACCGGTCGGCGTCACCGACCCGGCGTCCCGATCCCGAGGACAGGGCGCCGGTCCGGATGGCGGACGGGATTGACCCGGACGGGGCGAGGGACTCATCGTCAGGTGCGTGACCATTGCACGGTCCTGTCCGGAGGTCATTACCCTGGAGCGGTCGGTGCAGTGCAGGCGCAGTGCAGGTGCACTGCGCCGCCCGACGCCCGGCAGGAGTCCCGTTCCCGTGCCAAGCCCCCAGGAAGGCCCCGTGACCACCCCCAGCGCCGCCACCCCGTCCACCCCGGCCGCCGCCGCATCCGGGGCGGGCCCGGGGTCCCCGTCCACCCCGACGGGCCGCGGCACCCTGGGACCGGTCGGCCTGGTCCTCGCCGGTGGCCTCTCCGTGCAGTTCGGTGCCGCACTGGCGGTGAGCCTCATGCCCCGGGCCGGTGCGCTCGGCGTGGTGACCCTGCGGCTGGCCGTGGCCGCCGTCGTCCTGCTGCTCGTCTGCCGGCCCCGGCTGCGCGGCCACTCCCGGGCCGACTGGGGCACGGTCGTCGTCTTCGGTATCGCCATGGCCGGCATGAACGGCCTCTTCTACCAGGCCGTCGACCGCATCCCCCTCGGCCCCGCCGTCACCCTGGAGGTGCTCGGCCCGCTCGCCCTGTCCGTCTTCGCCTCCCGCCGCGCGGTCAACCTGGTCTGGGCCGCGCTCGCCCTGGCCGGCGTCTTCCTCCTCGGCGGCGGAGGCTTCGACAGCCTCGACCCGGCCGGTGCCGCCTTCGCGCTGGGGGCGGGCGTGATGTGGGCGGCGTACATCGTCTTCAGCGCGCGTACGGGCCGCCGCTTCCCGCAGGCCGACGGGCTGGCCCTCGCCATGGCGGTCGGGGCGGTGCTGTTCCTGCCGCTGGGCATCGCCGAGTCGGGCGGCAAGCTCATCGAACCGTCCACGCTCGCGCTGGGCGCCGGGGTCGCCCTGCTCTCCTCCGTGCTGCCCTACACCCTCGAACTCCTCGCCCTGCGCCGACTGCCCGCACCCACCTTCGCCATCCTCATGAGCCTGGAGCCCGCCATCGCCGCGGCGGCCGGTTTCCTCGTCCTCGACCAGGCCCTGTCCGCCACCCAGTCCGCCGCTATCGCCCTGGTCATCGCGGCCAGCATGGGGGCGGTGCGGACCCAGGTGGGACGGGGGAGCAGAGGGAAGCGTCAGTTGCCGGGGCCGGGGGACGACGGCCGGTAGCGCTGCCGGGGCCGGGGGACACGGCCGGCAGTGCTGCCGGCGCGCGGCGCACCGGGTGCGGCGGCAGTACACCGTCGCCTCGAACGCGGAGGGCCCCCGCACCCCTTGGTGCGAGGGCCCCGGACCGTCATGGAGCTCAGTCGGCCAAGTTCCGCTTCCGGGAGCGCGACGGGCTTTCCGCGGGAAGCGGCCCCGTACGCGCAGGGCGGGAGGCTGTCCCGGGTGGGGTAGAGGTAGCAGGTGCTCTCGGGCTCCGGTTCGTTCTCCCGTTCCGCCTTGCGCCGTTCCTCGGCCTGCTGCCGGGCCCTGGCCTCCTCGGCCTCACGCAGTTCGACCACACGGCTCCAGGCGCCGGCCGCCGCGGCCTCCGCCTCCTGGGCGCTCTTGCCGGCGGCGAGTGCGGAAGCGCGTGCCTCGTCCGCCGCCTCGTCGGCCATGGCGGCGGAGGAACGTGCGTAACGGGCGGAGAACTCCGCCTGGGCGGCGGACTCCGCGGTGGCGACGGCGTCCTGCTCGGCCCGGTCGGCCGCCGCACGGGCGGTGGTGGCCCACGTCCTGGCTACGGTCGCGCTGCTCGCGGGAGACGGTCGTCAACGTACCCAGCAACGAGTACCAGCCGGTCGGCGAGTCCGGCGACACCGGGCTGCGCTCCGCCCCGGTCGAACTCCGCGTCGCCGGCTGAGGGCGACCGGCCGCGTCACAGACCGCTGACGTCCGGCCGCGTCACCGTCCCGCCCGCGGACAGCCACCGGCGTCCTCTCCCGTCTGCGACGGAGGGGCGGGCGACCGCCGGGAACGAGTCGTCGAGCCGTGGGCCCGGCCGCTGGACGGAGCGCTGGACCGACGCTCACGGACCGAGCCGCTCCACCCGCCACCCGCCGTCCGCCCGAGCCACGTACCGCAGCCGGTCGTGCAGCCGGTTCTCCCGCCCCTGCCAGAATTCCACCGCGTCCGGCACCACCCGGAACCCGCCCCAGTGCGGCGGCACCGGCACCTGCTCGCCCTCCGGATACCGTGCCGCCAGCTCGGCGTACGCGGCGTCCAGGGCGTCCCGGCCCGCCACCACCGACGACTGGGCGCTGGCCCACGCGCCCAGCTGCGAGCCGTGCGGCCTCGTCCGGAAGTATCCGGCGGTCTCGTCCCGCCCGGTCCGCCGCGCCGTCCCCGTCACGATGACCTGCCGGGCCATCGGATGCCACGGGAACAGCAGCGACACGTGAGGGTTCCCGCCCAGCTCACGGCCCTTGCGCGAGTCGTAGTTGGTGTAGAAGACGAACCCCCGCTCGTCGAAGTGCTTCAGCAGCACCGTGCGGGAACTGGGCCGGCCCTCGGCGTCCGCCGTGGAGACGACCATGGCGTTCGGCTCGAACAGCCCGCCCTCCGTCGCGGCCTGCGCGAACCAGCGCGCGAACTGCTTCACGGGCGTGGCGGCCAGCTCGGACTCGGAAAGCCCCTCGGCCCGGTACTGCTTGCGCATCGAGGCGAGATCGAAGGGGACGGCATCGCGGTCGGTCACACCGGCCATCCTGCCGTATCCACCGTGCCCTCCACCGCGCTCTTCGTCACCATGTGGCACTCAGTGCCGCGACCCCTCCCCAAAGGTGGCACTCGGAGATATCGTGCTGGTCCCGTCCCGGTTGGATGACTCCCGGCGGAACGGGGCATCACACGGGTGACCGAAGACCAGGACCGCGAGTCGTCGTACGACCGCGGATCCGCAGGACCCGGTGATCCGAGACGGGCCGGTCGCCACACATCACGATCACGAGGAGCCGCCTGATGTCCGACTTCGTACCCGGGCTCGAAGGAGTCGTCGCGTTCGAGACGGAGATCGCCGAACCCGACAAGGAAGGCGGCGCCCTCCGCTACCGCGGCGTCGACATCGAGGACCTCGTCGGGCACGTCTCCTTCGGCAACGTCTGGGGCCTGCTCGTCGACGGCGCCTTCAACCCCGGCCTGCCGCCCGCCGAGCCCTTCCCCATCCCCGTCCACTCCGGCGACATCCGCGTGGACGTCCAGTCCGCCCTCGCCATGCTCGCGCCGGTCTGGGGCCTCAAACCCCTCCTCGACATCGACGCCGAGCAGGCCCGCGCCGACCTCGCCCGCGCCGCCGTCATGGCCCTGTCCTACGTCGCCCAGTCCGCCCGCGGCCAGGGCCGGCCCATGGTCCCGCAGCGCGAGATCGACAAGGCCCAGTCCGTCGTCGAACGCTTCATGATCCGCTGGCGCGGCGAACCCGACCCCAAGCACGTCGCCGCCGTCGACGCCTACTGGACCTCCGCCGCCGAGCACGGCATGAACGCCTCCACCTTCACCGCCCGCGTCATCGCCTCCACCGGCGCCGATGTGGCCGCCGCCCTCTCCGGAGCCGTCGGCGCCATGTCCGGCCCGCTGCACGGCGGCGCCCCCTCCCGCGTCCTGCACATGATCGAGGAGATCGAACGCACCGGCGACGCCGAGGCCTACGTCAGGAAGACCCTCGACGCGGGCGAGCGCCTCATGGGCTTCGGCCACCGCGTCTACCGCGCCGAGGACCCCCGCGCCCGCGTCCTGCGCCGCACCGCCCGCGAACTGGGCGCCCCCCGCTACGAGGTCGCCGAAGCCCTGGAGAAGGCCGCCCTGGCCGAGCTCCACGCCCGCCGCCCCGACCGCGTCCTGGCCACCAACGTCGAGTTCTGGGCCGCCATCATGCTGGACTTCGCCGAGGTCCCGGCCCACATGTTCACCTCGATGTTCACCTGCGCCCGCACGGCCGGCTGGTCCGCCCACATCCTCGAACAGAAGCGCACCGGCCGCCTGGTCCGACCCTCCGCCCGCTACGTGGGCCCCGGCTCCCGCGACCCGCGCGAGATCGAGGGGTACGACACCATCGCGCACTGACACCGACCCCGTACACGCAGACGACCCGCGAGTCTGGTTCCTCCGGGGAGGAGCCGGCCGGACGTACCGGCGACTCGCGGGTCGGGTGACTGCTGGGGATTGGGCCGGCTGCACGCGTCTGTCACGCGCTGGTCCGGCACCGCACTCCGTGTGGTGACGGGCCGCTAGCCCGCAGCCACCTCACGCGTCCGGTTCTCATACATCTGCCGAACCACCTCCCTTCTCGTGTACTGCACACCCTAGGAACCGTTCGGCCGCCGGGCAATCGGTTTTCCGAGCCGCTTCGCGGCCGGTCTCCCATGGACGCTTCTTCGCTGGTCACCTACCGTTCCGCCCATGACGGAGCGACAGGGGGAGCCGCCGGTCAGGCGGACGATTGTCAGTGGGTCGGCCTTCGAGGAGCGGATCGGGTACGCCCGGGCCGTCGTCGACGGGGACCGGGTGCACGTGTCGGGGACGACCGGGTTCGACTACGCGGCGATGACCATCGCCGAGGACGTGGTGGAGCAGGCCGAACAGTGCCTGCGGAACATCGGGACGGCGCTCGCCGAGGCGGGGTGCGGGTTCGGGGACGTGGTGCGGGTGCGGTACCTGCTGCCCGCCCGGGAGGACTTCGAGCCGTGCTGGCCCGTGCTGCGGCGGGCGTTCGGGGATGTGCGGCCCGCGGCGACGATGATGGTGTGCGGGCTCGCGGACGAGCGGATGCGGATCGAGATCGAGGTGGACGCGCGGCGCGGGCCCGTCGGTCCGGGGGCGGGGCTGCGGATCGAGGCCGTCGACGGCGACGCGAGGGCGGAGGAGTGGCGGCACGTCCGCAACATGATCGTGCCGCCCGCCGCGATGACCCCGGACGAGGCGCGTGAGCGCGGCGGGCGGTACCGGCTGGAGAATGCCTACCTCGGTGACGTGCTCGTCGGCTGCTCCACCGTGCGTCCGCCCGAGGGGGAGGAGCGGGCGGCGACCGTGATCGCCCGGGTGCTGCCCGCGTACCGGGGGCGTGGGATCGGTGCGGCGCTGTACGCGTCGGGGCTGGAGCACGCGCGCGTGCTCGGTGCCGGCGCGGTGCAGACCGTCGTACTGGCGGCCGACGCCGACGGACTGCGGTTCGCCGAGGCGCGGGGTTTCGTGGAAGCGGAGCGGTACGTACCGGCCGGCGGGAGCGACGAGTGGGTCGGTCTGCGGCTGGCCTCGCCCCCGTCATGACGGGGGCGTATGCCGAGTTTCCGCAGCACAACGATTTCCGCAATCTTGCGGGAACCGGATGTGTGCTGCATCACGTTCGAGTTGAATGAAGGCCAGTGATGGCCAGTGATGGCCAGTGAGCGAACCGGCGTACGGTGCGGCGGACGCAGCCTGCAGGGGGTCCAGGTGAGTGCTTCCCGGCGTAGTGGGACCACCGACGAGCTGGGGCCGGACGAGCCGGCACAGCCCGAGCGGGACGGCGCGGACCTGCTGGCCGCGCTGCTCGACGGGATGGACGCCGCCCTGTGCGCGTTCGACGTGGACGGTGTCGTCACGCACTGGAACCGCGAGGCGGAGCGGATCCTGGGCTGGACCGCGGCCGAGGCCGTGGGGCGGCAGGGCTTCGCCGGGTGGGCCGTGCGCAGGGCGGACGCCGGGGAGGTCGAGGAGCGGCTGCTGTCCGTGATGCGGGCCCCGGGACGGCAGGTGCACGAGTTCGCGCTGCTGACCAAGGACGGCGGGCGGGTGCTGGTGCGCACCCAGTCCGCGGCCGTACGCGGCCCCGACGGCCGGCCCGCGGGGGTGTACTGCGCGTTCAGCGAGGTGCACGCGCAGATCGACCTGGAGCGGTCCATCGCGCTGAGCGAGGCCCTGCTGGAGGACGCGAGCTGGGGCGTCGTGCTGGTGGACGTGGATCTGCGCCCCGCCGTCGTGAACGCCCACGCCGCGCGGGCGCTGGGCACCGGGCGTACGTCCGTACTGGGCCGGCCGCTCGGCGACCTGCTCGCCCAGGGCGTGGAGGAGCTGGAGAACGCGCTGACGCATGTGCTGGCGGAGGGCGCGCCGCCCGCGCCCGCCGAGGTGTGGGTGAGCGTGCGCTCTCCGGAGGGGGAGCGGCGCCGGTGCTGGCGCAGCGGGTTCGTACGGCTGGCGTCGCCGCTCGCGGAGGAGCCGGTGCCGTTGGGCGTCGGCTGGCTGTTCCAGGACGTCACGGAGTCGAAGCAGGGTGAGCAGGAGGCGGCGCTGCTGCGGTTCCGGGCCAACCAGCTGCACCGCGCGGCGCGTGCGGCGGCCGAGTGCGAGGACCCGGCGGAGGCGGCGGTCGTCCACCTGGACTTCGCGCTCGCCGGGTTCGCCGACCACGCCCTGATCGACCGGGTCGTGGGCGGGGCGGTGGCGGACACCGACGCGGCGGAGCCGGTCCGGCTGGTCCGGGTCGCGGCCACGCCGTCCGGCGCGCCGGGGCCGAGCCTGCCGGCCGGGACGGCCGGGATGCCGGTGCGCTACGGCGAGGGGCATCCGGCGGTGCAGTGCGTGGAGCGGGTGGGTTCGGTGCGGGCCAGTGCCGGTGTCCGGGCGCTGCCGGCCGAGCGGGTGCGTGAGTGGGCCGCGGCCCGGCAGTGGCCGGCGGACACGGTGCACGGGCTGTGCGCCGTGCTGCGCAGCCGGGGCCGGACACTGGGCGTCGTGACGTTTCTGCGGGGCTCGGGGCGGAGCGCGTTCGAGAGGTCCGACGCGATGTACGCCGAGGACGTGGCGGTCCGGATCGCGACGGCCCTGGATCTGGGCGGCGCGGTCGAGAAGCGGTAGCGGGGCGCCGGCGGGCGGTGCCGGTCGACCGCGTCCCGCCTCCGGTCCCAGCGGTGGGAGCCGGGTCCGCCCGGGTCTCAGTGGCAAGGACCGCGTCCGCCCGGGTCTCGGCGGTGGCGACGGTGGTCGCCCCGGTCTCAGTGGTGGGGGCCGGGTCCGCCCCGGTCTCAGTGGCGGTAGAAGATCCGGTCCCGGTACTGCTCCAGTACCCGCCCGTTCCATTCGTGGCCGCCGTCCACGTTGCCCGAGCGCAGCAGCGGCGGCTCGATGCCGCGGTCGGCGAGGGCGGCGGCCGCCGTGGCCATCACGGCCTGGAGGAGGGCGCTGGTGACGACCGTGGAGGCGGGGGCGAAGGGCGCCGGGACGGTGTCGAGGGTGAGTTCCGCGTCGCCGACGGCGATCTTGGAGTCCAGCACGATGTCGCAGTGGTCCTTGAGGAAGGTGCCGGAGGCGTGCCGCGACCTGGTCTCGGAGGCGTACGCCACCGAGGTCACCCCGATGACCCGCACGCCGAGCGCGCGGGCGTTCACGGCCATTTCCACGGGCAGGGCATTGCGCCCGGAGAGGGAGATGATCACCAGCGTGTCGCCCTCGCGGAGCGGCGAGGAGTCGAGTACGGCGCTCGCGAGGCCGTCCACGCGTTCCAGGGCGGAGCCGAGCGTGGCCGGCATCACGTCGACGCCGACGACGCCGGGCACGGCGAGCAGGTTCATCAGGGCGAGTCCGCCGGCGCGGTAGACGACGTCCTGGGCGGCGAGGGAGGAGTGACCGGCGCCGAAGGCGAAGAGCCGGCCGCCGTTCTGCACGGTGTCGGCGAGCAGCGTGCCGGCCGCCTCGATGGTGCCGGCCTCCTCGTCGCGGACGCGTCGCAGGAGGTCGATCGCCGTGTCGATGAACTGGCCGGCCGGCTTGCGGTCGCTCATGCGGGGCCCCTTCGGAGTGGCGGCTGTGGCTGCGTCGCGGATCACCGTGCGGTCTGGACCAGTGCGGTGTCAATACGGCGTGGTGGGCCGCACGGGCCCGGGTTTTCGCGGCGAGGCACGGTTGTCGGTGGTATGCGTCAGAATTGAACACAGGGCCAGCGCACGCGCCGGTGGGCCGTAGCCTCCGGCAATCTCATCAAGGGGCACGTATGTCCGGACTGATCGACACCACGGAGATGTATCTCCGCACCATCCTCGAGCTGGAGGAGGAAGGCGTGGTCCCGATGCGCGCCCGGATCGCCGAACGGCTCGATCAGAGCGGCCCGACGGTCAGCCAGACGGTGGCGCGGATGGAGCGCGACGGACTGGTGTCCGTGGCGGCCGACCGGCATCTGGAGCTGACGGAGGAGGGCCGTCGGCTGGCCACCCGCGTGATGCGCAAGCACCGGCTCGCGGAGTGCCTGCTCGTCGACGTGATCGGGCTGGAGTGGGAGCAGGTGCACGCCGAGGCGTGCCGCTGGGAGCACGTGATGAGCGAGGCCGTCGAGCGCCGCGTGCTGGAGCTGCTGCGGCACCCGACCGAGTCGCCGTACGGCAACCCGATCCCGGGCCTGGAGGAGCTGGGCGAGACGGACGGCGCCGATCCGTTCCTGGACGAGGGCATGGTGTCACTCGCCGACCTGGACCCGGGTCCGGAGGGCAAGACGGTCGTCGTGCGCCGCATCGGCGAGCCGATCCAGACGGACGCGCAGCTGATGTACACGCTGCGCCGGGCGGGTGTGCAGCCCGGTTCGGTGGTCAGCGTGACGGAGTCGGCGGGCGGTGTGCTGGTGGGCAGCGGCGGCGAGGCGGCCGAGCTGGAGTCGGACGTCGCCTCCCACGTGTTCGTCGCCAAGCGCTGAGTGGCGGCCAGGGGGCTGTCGGCCTCCCGCCCCCGGGGAATCACGCGCCACCGCGCCACCGCGCGATCGCGCCGATTCCGGGTCCAGTGAGCCGAACAGCAGCGCCCGGACGCTTCGCGTGCAAGGCTGTGGCGTGAGGCATATGACGTAAGGGGCTCTTGGCCGCGGTGGCATGACAGCGATGTCGCCGGTCGGAGAGGGGGAGGGCGTTGCCGGAGAGAGCGAGAGGGCCCCGGCGCCGTGTGGCGCCGGGGCCTGTCCTCCCCTGTGCTGACCCGGAGCCCCGAGCTCTCAGGGTCAATCCCCTCGGACCGTTTTCCCCGAGCGGTCCGCCTCCCGATGAAGATCTCCCCCCGGCGACGGCGATCAATCCCTGAAGGGTGTCACTCGAATGAGGGGTGTTGCCCGTCGGGACAGCGGTTTCGAATGAGTATTCGATACTCTGCGGATGTCGAAGAGCCGCTGACCCGGCGGCAGGCACGGCGGCAGCAACGACAAGGCACGGCAGGCAGGACACGGTTCACAGGACCGGCCGACCCGTGAGGGGCGAGCGGTCCGAGCGGAGCTTGGGGGTGCCAACCTATGGCGCGGCGCATCGACGTGACCGGCGCGGGCGGCGTACGCCTCGCGGCCTGGGAGTTCGGGGACCCTCCCAAGACCGACCGGCCGCACGACCGGCCGCAGGCCGGGACGCACGGCAGGGCCGGTGACCTCCCGGGCGTGCTGTTACTGCACGGTCTGATGGGCCGCGCCTCGCACTGGGCCCCCACGGCCCGCTGGCTCTCCGCCCGCCACCGGGCCGTCGCCCTCGACCAGCGCGGCCACGGCCGCAGCGACAAGCCCCCGCGGGCGTCCTACACCCGGGAGGCCTACATCGAGGACGTCGAGGCCGCCCTGGAACAGCTCGGCCTCGGCCCGGCCGTCCTGATCGGCCACGCCATGGGCGCGCTGACCGCCTGGCAGCTCGCCGCCAAACGCCCCGACCTGGTCCGCGGCCTGATCATCTGCGACATGCGGGCCTCCGCGCTCGGCGCCGCCTCGCAGCACACCTGGACCGAGTGGTTCCGCGCCTGGCCGGTCCCCTTCGCCACCCTCGCCGACGTACGCAAGTGGTTCGGCGAGGACGACCCGTGGGTGGAGCGCCCGAATCCGGCCCGGGGCGCGTTCTACGCCGAGGTGATGGCCGAGGCCGCGGACGGCTGGCGGCCCGTCTTCGAGCCGGAGCAGATGCTCAGGTCCCGGGAGACCTGGATCTACGACGCCCACTGGGAGGAGCTGGCCCAGGTCCGCTGCCCGACCCTGGTCGTCCGCGGCCTCGACGGCGAGCTGGGCCGCGCCGAGGCGCAGGAGATGGTCCGGGTGCTGCCGCGCGGCCAGTACGCGGAGGTCGCCGACGCCGGCCACCTCGTCCACTACGACCAGCCGGAGGCGTGGCGGGCGGCCATCGAGCCCTTCCTGGACAGCCTCCGGGAGAGCTGACCACGGGCGGCCGACCCGGCGGCCGGTCCCTCGCCGACGGCCGCCGCAGGCCCACCCCGGCGGCCCGTCACCCCTTGCTGACCGCCGTGAGGATCTCCGGCAGCCGCCCCGCCGTGCGGGGCGCGGCCAGCCGCAGGCCGAGCAGCGTCAGCGCGGCGCCGTACGCCGCGCCCACCGGCAGCAGCAGCAGCCGGCTCGACGCGTCGCCGCCCTCGCTGAGGTTCAGCCAGATCGTCAGCGCGATCACCGGAGCGCACAGCAGGGCCGCGCCGACCATGCCGCCGAGGATCGAGATCCAGGCCAGTCCGACCTGGCCGGGGGCGACGTTCTTGTACCCCTCCTGCGGGATGGAGTACGGGAAGCGCGCCGAGGTCCACGCGCCGGTCGCCAGCATCGCGCCCAGCAGGGCGAAGGACAGGCCCAGGGCCTCGGGCAGCGTCCGCCAGTCGTCGAGGATCGCCGTGGTCAGCACCGTGACGAGGGTGGCGTACGGCAGGGTGATCAGCAGCAGGGCCAGCGCACGGGCCCGCAGCTCGACGTACGCGTCCCGCGTCGACGAGATCGTCATCGCGACCATCCAGAACGCCGACGTGTCCTGCCCGAACTGGTTGTACATCTGGAGGCCGAGCATCCCGGCGGCGAAGCACGCGAAGTACACCGAGCCGGTGCCCTGCCAGGCGTTGAACACCGGCACGATCAGGCCGATGGCCAGCGACGTCACCCACGCCGCCTTGGTCTTCGGGTCCCGCCACACGTAGCGCAGGGTGCGTTCCATCGTCGTACCCGTGCGGCCCGCGGGCAGCAGCCGGGCGAGTCCCGACGAGCCGCGCTCGCGCACCGGGCGCGTGTCGCTCCGCAGCGTCGATCCGTCCGGCGTGGTCATCAGCCGTGTCAGATGCCGCTCCCACACCCACAGCAGCAGGACGAGGGCCGCCGCGGTCCCCGCCAGCTGGGCGAGCGCGACACCGTACGAGCCCTCGCCCGCCGCGTCCATCGCGCCGATCGCCGACGCGGGCGGCACCCAGCGCAGCACGTCGGCCGCCGGGTCGAGCTGCTCCAGCCCCGACGAGCCCAGCCGCTGCGCACCGAAGTTGACGAGCTGCGCGCCGACCGCGACGACCAGTCCGCTCAGTACCGCCAGGTCGCGGCCCTTGCGGCTGGTCAGCAGCCGTACGTTGGCGGCGGCGACGGCCCGCGCGAGCGTCACGCACACCAGCAGCGCGAGGACCGCGCCGGCGACGCCGACGGCGTACGCCGCCCCGCCGTGCGCGACCGCGACCACGGAACCGGCGAACATGCACAGCGTGAACAGCGGCCCGATGCCCACCAACGAGGCCGTGAGCAGGGCCCGGACCAGCGGGCGGGGCCGCAGCGGCAGCATCACCAGCCGGGTGGGGTCGAGCGTCTCGTCCCCACCCGGGAAGAACAGCGGCATCACCGCCCAGCCGAGGCCCAGCACCGCCGCCAGCAGGACGACGAGGGAGTCCACGTGCGCGTGTCCGCGCAGGGCGATCAGGCCGATCAGCTGGAGCGCCGCGAAGAGCAGCACCACGACGGCCGAGGCGACGTAGGCGGCCCGCCGTCCGCCGGACTGCCGCAGTCCGTTGCGCAGCAGGGACAGTTTCAGCCGTACGAAGACGGACGTGAGGGACGCGGCGGGCGCACCGGACGCGGCAGGCGCGTCCGGCGTGCCGGGCGTGCCCGGAATACCGGAGCCGAAGGGTGCGGCCTTCGCGCTCATCGGGACCCGCCGCCCAGCCAGTCCAGGTCGGAACCCGCGTCCCGCTCCCCGGCACCGACGAGTTCGAGGAACGCCTGCTGCAACGAGGCCGCATCGCCGCGCACCTCGGCCAGGGTGCCGGTGGCGCGGATGCGGCCGGCGGCCATGACGGCCACCCAGTCGCACAGGGACTCCACCAACTCCATGACGTGGGAGGAGAAGACGACGGTGGCCCCCGAGGCGGTGTAGCGCTCCAGCACACCCCGGATCGTCTGCGCCGAGACGGGGTCCACGCCCTCGAACGGCTCGTCCAGGAACAGCACTTCCGGGTTGTGCAGCAGTGCGGCCGCCAGCCCGGCCTTCTTCCGCATGCCGGTCGAGTAGTCGACGACCAGCTTGTGCTGGGCCCCGGACAGGCCGAGCACGTCGAGCAGCTGCGTGGCCCGCTTGTCGACCTCCGCCCCCGGAAGCCCGCGCAACCGCCCCGTGTAGGCGAGCAGTTCCCGCCCCGACAGCCGCTCGAACAGCCGCAGCCCCTCGGGCAGCACCCCGATCCTGGCCTTCACCTCGACCGGATCGCGCCACACGTCGTGCCCGACGACCTCGACCGACCCCTGGTCCGGCCGGAGCAGCCCGGTCACCATGGACAGGGTGGTGGTCTTCCCCGCCCCGTTCGGCCCGACGAGGCCGATGAACTTTCCCGCGGGCAACTCGAGATCGATCCCGCTCACGGCGACCTGCTGCCCGAACCGCTTCCAGAGCCCTTGCACACGCACGGCGCTCGCGCCCACCACGTCTCCCTCCGTCACATACGCACCCTACGGGGGACAGCGCCCGGAAGGGGCGCGGGGGAACCGCGCGATCAACCACGACGGGCCCGCGGCCGCCGGCCGGACAGCAGCCCGGCGGGCGAGGAGGCGGCCCTACGGCCCTAACGGTCCCTGCCGCACGCGTACGCCAACGGCGAGATCAACTCCTCCACGTCCGGCAGCCACCGATTCGCCGCCGTGGGGCGGCACACCCACTGCACGGCCCCCCGCGTCCCGTAGCGGGTGGGCGGCGCGGCCACGTACGTGCCTTCCCCCAGCACGGCCAGGTCGAGGGACGACGGCGACCACCCCAACCGCCGCACCAGATCCGGCATCTTCACCGCGGCCCCCGGCAGGACGAAGAACCGCATCCGCCGGTCCGGCGTCAGCGTCACCGGCCCGAGCGTCAGCTCCATCCGCTCCATCCGGGCCAGGGCCAGAAACCCCGCCGTCTCGGGCACGTCGACGGCGTCGAACGTCCGTCCCGTGGGGAGCAGGATCGACGCGGCCGGCTGCTTCTGCCACATCCGGCGGGCGACGGTCGCACTGCCCGTCGCCTGCGTCACCCAGTCCTCGCGCGCCGGGTGCGCGCCCGGGGCGGCGCACGCCGGGTCCGCGCAGGAGCAGCGCTGCACCCCGTCAGCGGCTTCCAGCCAGGTGCCGGGAAACACGTCCCAGTGGCGCTCCTCGGCATAGCGTACGGCGGTCTCCAGCAGCGACGTGCCGCGCTGCTGGGGGATCTGAGCGGCTTCGGTGCCGAGGATGGTCTTTTCCACGTGGAACTCAACTCCCGCGCTCACCGGGGGTTACGGGGGGGTTGCGCGCGCGGGGAGGAGCATCGATTCCGCGTCCGGGGCGCATGGGTGCATGTGCGGGGGCGCGCAGGAGGATTCGCCGCGGAGCTGGGTAGCCACGTCTGGGGGTCGCACCGACCAGCGTCCCGGCAGTCCTCGCAAACTTCGCAAGTCTCGCATTGTCGGCACATCGACGGGGCATTGATCTTCACGGCCGGACCTTCTCGTCCGCCGGGACCGCATCGAACCGCACGAGACCGCATGGGGGTACGCCATGGCCGCAAGGCCTCTCGTCGCACGGCAGCCGAACGAACGGCTGCAGGCGCTCATTCAGGAAGCGGGCTGCTCGAACGCGGGCCTCGCCCGCCGGGTCAACCTCTGCGGGGTCGAGCACGGGCTCGACCTGCGGTACGACAAGACGTCGGTGGCCCGCTGGCTGCGGGGACAGCAACCGCGCGGCCGGGCACCGGCGATCATCGCCGAGGCGCTCGGACGCAAGCTCGGCCGCACGGTCACGATCGACGAGATCGGCATGGCCAACGGCAAGAACCTCGCGTCGGGCGTCGGCCTCCAGTTCTCGCCGACGGTACTGGGGGCCATCGAGCAGGTCTGCGAGCTGTGGCGCAGTGACGTGGGACGCCGGGACTTCCTGTCGGGCTCCTCCGTCGCCGCGTCCGCGCTCGTCGAACCCAGCCGCGACTGGCTGATTTCCGCCCCCGACTCGCAGGTCTCGCGCACGGCCGGGCCGCGGGTGGGCCAGTCCGACGTGGCGGCGGTGCGGGCGACGACGCAGGCGCTGGTGGACCTGGACCACCAGTACGGCAGCGGGCACGTGCGCCCGGTGGTCGTGCACTACCTGAACAGCGTCGTGTCCGGGCTGCTGGCGGGTTCCTACCGGGAGGCGGTCGGCCGGGAGTTGTTCGCCACGGTCGCCCGACTGACCGAACTCGCCGGATACATGGCCGTCGACACCGGCCAACCGGGCCTCGCCCAGCGGTACTACATCCAGTCGCTGCGGCTGGCGCAGGCGGCCGGGGACCGCGGGTACGGCGGGTACGTCCTCGCCGCGTCCATGAGCCACCTGGCCGCGCAGCTCGGGAACCCCCGCGAGATCGCCCAGTTGGCGCGCGCGGCCCAGGAGGGCGCGCGCGGACGGGTGACACCGCGCGCGGAGGCGATGTTCCACGCGGCCGAGGCCCGCGGCCACGCGCTGCTCGGCGATGTACGGGCGGCCCATGAGGCGGCCGGGCGGGCGGTCGGCGCGATGGAGGCGGCCGATCCGGACTCCGGGGACGACCCGGTGTGGATCGCGCACTTCGACGAGGCCTATCTCGCCGACGAGTTGGCGCACTGCCACCGGGACCTCGGGCAGGCCGACGCGGCGGCCCGGTACGCGCGGCAGTCCCTGGACGGACACCCCGAGTCGCGGGCGCGCCGGCGGGCCATCGGGCATGTGCTGCTCGCCACCGCACAGGTGCAGCAGCGCGAGATCGAGCAGGCCTGCAACACCGCGACCAAGGCCGTGGAACTCCTCGAGACGCTGCGCTCCAACCGGGGCGCCGAGTATCTGGACGACTTCCAGGCCCGGTTGGAGCCGTACCGGGAGGAAGCGGTGGTGAGGGAGTTCGGGGCACGGCTCGACCTGCAGGTCGCCGCGTGAAAGAACGGGCCCGCGGATGCGGAACGGGCGGGAGGATCCGGCGCGGTGGGCGGGAAAGGCCGTAAGCAGCGTGCCGTGGCCCGGTTTTGTTACTGCGTACGCGGGGAAGGAGCTGTCGCCCGGTGCTGCGTGGCAGCGGGCTCCGGGGACCCGGTAGCGTGAGCCGACGATTCCGAAGGTCCCCCATTCGTAGGAGTCCCGGTGACGCAGAGTGGACAGGGCGAGGAGCCCTCGGCGCGGCAAGCGCGCGAAGGCATCGTGCTGCCCTCGGACGGTGGCGAGCCCGTGCTGCCGGGGCCGGCCGGCGGAATCGCCGGCCCGCAGGCAGGGCGCCCCGTGCCCACCTCGGCGCCGCCCGGCGGGCAGGCCTGGGACCAGCCGTGGGGTCCCGGGCAGCAGCAGGGCCCGCCCCCGGACCAGGGCTGGCCCGCGTCGCCCGGCGCCCCGTCCTGGGGGTCCCCGGAGACCGCCCGGCCGCCCGCTCCGCAGGCCTGGCCCGCGCGGAGCGGCCCGGCTCAGGCACCCGGCGCCCTGCCGCCCCAGGCCGGACCGGGCCCCCTGCCGCCGGAGGGCGCGCAGGCCCCGGCGTACGGCGGACCGGTGGCCGACGGCCACCCGTACGGCTCCCAGCCGCCGTACGCGCCGCACGGCCGGCCGGACGCGCCTCAGCCGCACGCGTCCTACCCGTACGCGCCCCAGCCGCACGCGTCCCACCCGCACGCGCCCCAGCCGTCCGCGCCGCTTCCGCCCGTGGACGAGGGCGCCACCCAGTACCTGCCGCCGGTCGGGATGCCCGCGGAGGAGGGCGTGACGCAGTACATACCCCCCGTGCCCCCCGCGGACGAGGGCGCGACGCAGTACATACCCCCCGTGGCGCCGGGAGCGCTGCCCCCGGAGAGACCCGCGCCGGCGCAGGCGGAGCCGACGCAGTTCCTCGGCCGGGCCCCGCAGTACCCCGGGCAGCCCGGGGCCGGGCACCAGCCCGCCACCCCCGCCGTGCCCGTTCCCGGTTCCGACGCCGAGGCCACGCAGTACATCGCACCCGTGCCCGGCGGCCCCGCCCCGGCCCCGTACGGTGCCGCGCCCGGCGGTGACGAGGGGCGGCAGCCGCCCGCCGAGTTCGACAGCCTCTTCCGCGGTGCCCCGGGCGCCGACGGCCCGGCCTCGTCCACCCAGCAGATGCCCCGCTTCGACGAGCCGCAGCCCCCGCGCCCCGGTGCCCCCTCCCCGTACGCCCCGCAGGGCCCGGGCGGCGGCAGGCGGCGCGGGTACGACGACGGCGGCGGCCGGGGCGGCCGCGGCGGCGGGCGGACCGGTTCGCGCCTGCCGCTGTTCGCGGCGGTGGGCGTCGGTATCGCCGTCGTCGGGGTCGGCGCCGGCGCGATGATGGCCGGCGGCGGTGGCGAGGAGGACAAGGGCGGCAACCAGACCGTGTCCGCCACGGCTCCGGTGTCCGAGTCCGCGTCGGCCTCCGCGTCGCCGTCCGTCGACCCGGTCCGGCAGCAGGCCGTCGAGCTGGACAAGCTGCTGGCCCACAGCGGCACCGGCCGGACCACGGTGATCAACGCCGTCGCCGACGTGAAGTCCTGCGACAACCTGCCCCAGGCGGCCAAGGACCTGCGCGAGGCCGCCAAGCAGCGCACCGGGCTGGTCACCAGCCTCTCCCAGCTGTCCGTGGACAAGCTGCCCCGGCACGCCGAGCTGACCGCCGCCCTCACCAAGGCGTGGCAGGCCTCGGCGTCGGCCGACAACCACTACGCGGCCTGGGCCGACCAGACGGCCGGCAAGAAGGGCTGCAAGAAGGGCAAGGCCCGCACGACCAGCGAGACCCAGGCCGGCAACCGGGCGAGCGGCACGGCGAGCAAGGAGAAGGCCACGGCCGCCAAGCTCTGGAACGCCATCGCCGAGCAGTACGGCCTGACCCAGCGCCAGCCGACCCAGCTGTGACCCGGCGCGGCCTCGCCCCGGTCAGCGCGCCGGCGGGCGGCCTCGGCCCGGCGGCGCGCTCAGGTCACGTCGGTGTTCCGCAGGGTGCGGGTGGTGTCCAGGGCGCCCTCGCGGGCCGAGACCAGGCGGCCCTGCCGGACGACCTGCAGGGTGACCTCCGTGTTGGCCAGGCGGGGGAAGCCGACCGAGGCCAGCTTGCCCTGGAACTCCCACTGGAGCGGTGGCGTGAGCCCGCCCGTGCCGACCTCCAGTCCGTCGTCGAGGGCGCGGGTGACGGTGTGGGCGCTGACCTCGCCGTCGCCGAGCGACTCGACGACCTCCTTGAGGACGGTGTACGCGATCCAGGTGGTCTGCACCCCGGCGTCGGCCGCGTCGACGCTGTTGTCACCGAACGCCTCCTCCTTGATCACCTTCTTCATGCCGTCCCAGGCCGGATCGCTCACCGCCGGATACCAGCCGGTGACGTAGGCCCCCTCGTAGGGCCCGGACGCGCCGCCGCTCGCGTTGACCGTGGACTGGTCGACGCTGCCGAGCACGGTCGCGGTCCGCACGTCGGGATAGTCCTCGCGGGCCCGCCGGAAGGAGTCCATGAAGGTGCCGGTGCGGTCCCCGAGGACGGGCACCACGCACCCCGGTTCCGCCGGGTCGGTGGCCGTCCGTTCCAGCGCGCTCTCGGACTGGCCGTCGTACTCGGTCGCGTCCTCCGCCGCCCGCTGGTCGTGGGCCCGGCCGTGGCCGCCCGAGGTCAGTCCCGAGTCGAGCAGCGTGGGCAGCTGGTCGCCCACGATGGTGTCGGGGCGGACGAGCGTGACCGGCCCGCAGGAGTCGGCGAGCGCGCTGCCGAGACCGGCCAGCAGCGCGGGCTGACCGCCGTTGACCGGGTAGGACAGCGGGCTGGTGAACTCCATGTTGGTGAGGCCGTAGCCGCCGATGTACGGGATGCCGGCGCCCTCCAGGACGGGCAGGAAGGCGTCGGCGTGCTGGCTGTAGGAGCCGACGACGGCGACCGCGTCCTCCTTGACGGCGCGGCGGGCGCACTTCGCGGCGGTCACGCTGTCGTTGTGGTCGTTGCAGGTCAGGACGTTCAGCGTGCGGCCGCCGAGGCCGCCCTGGTCGTTGATCCAGCGGGCGTAGGCCTGCGCGAAGGCGGGCATGCCG
This sequence comes from Streptomyces sp. WG5, assembly GCF_049974565.1. Lineage (NCBI taxonomy): Bacteria > Bacillati > Actinomycetota > Actinomycetes > Kitasatosporales > Streptomycetaceae > Streptomyces > Streptomyces sp. WG5. The sequence continues at coordinate 180,043 of NZ_JBNGGC010000011.1, forward strand.
GGTTTGTTGGTCGCGCCCGTGTCCTGCGGCGCCCAGGTCATGACGGTGATCGAGTCGTCCCCGGAACCCCCCGTGGTACCGGGGACGACCCCGCAGCCGGTGGTGAGCGACGCACACGCCGCCACCAGTGCACCGGCCGACAGCGCGCCGGTGCGGGTGGCCCGGGAGTGGCCGCGGAGGCCGCGGAGGAAGCTGCTGCGCGTGCGTCGCCTTCCGGTCATGTACCCGCACGATTCCGTCACACGGCTAACCTGGAAGTGACCTGCGGTCAACGCGTGGTGACGCGGGGGTGAATTGCGGGGGCCGGTGAGGCACGGGTGGAGGGGAACGTACGATCGATGACCGTGCAAAGTTCGGAGAACTCCTCTCGTCGCGGCCGTCGCTCCTCCACCATGGGCGGTATGCCCCTCAACGACATGCCGTGGTGGCGCTGGCGCAGCCAGGTGCGCTCCGCGCTGCACATGCTCTCCGCCCCCGCCTTCCAGCGGAACGTCTGGCTGGCCGGTGTGGACGGCTACGGAGACGTCACCGACGCGGTGTACCGGCTGGTGGAGGACACCTGGCTGGACCACTGGTCCGCCGAGAAGTACGTGGGCACGGTCTTCCGCGACTCGCAGGAGGCGGCGCTCGTCGACAGCGCCGTGCTGCGGGTACTGCGCATCATGCACCAGGTGGGCCCGGACGCGCCGGTGAACGCGTACCTCGACCACCCGGACTGGCCGGAGGCGGTACGGGCGGCGCGGGACGCGCACGTGCGGCTGGCCACCGGTGACGGCGAGGACCCGGAGACGGAGCCCCGCTCGCTCGATCTGCTGCGGCTGCTGACCCGCTCCGCGTGACGGCGTCCTCCCGGGTCCGCCTGGCGGGACGGCACGCGGGCCGGGAGCCCGGATATGGGACCCTGTCCTGCATGAATGAGCAGTCCTCCGCGGCCGTCCCCCAGGCCGCCGCCCCCGCCGACCAGTACGTCCTCACCCTGTCCTGCCCCGACAAGCAGGGCATCGTGCACGCCGTGTCGAGCTACCTGTTCATGACCGGCTGCAACATCGAGGACAGCCAGCAGTTCGGCGACCACGACACGGGACTGTTCTTCATGCGCGTCCACTTCTCGGGCGACGCTCCGGTGACGGTGGACAAGCTGCGCGCCAGCTTCACGGCCATCGGTGACGCCTTCCACATGGACTGGCAGATCAACCGGGCCGACGAGAAGATGCGCATCGTCCTCATGGTCAGCAAGTTCGGGCACTGCCTGAACGACCTGCTCTTCCGGGCCCGGACCGGCGCGCTGCCGGTGGAGATCGCGGCCGTGGTGTCCAACCACACGGACTTCGCCGAGCTCGTGGGGTCGTACGGCATCCCCTTCCACCACATCCCCGTGACGAAGGACACCAAGCCCCAGGCCGAGGCGCGGGTCCTGGAGATCGTGCGCGAGGAGAACGTCGAACTCGTCGTGCTGGCCCGCTACATGCAGGTCCTCTCGGACGACCTGTGCAAGCAGCTCAGCGGCCGGATCATCAACATCCACCACTCCTTCCTGCCGAGCTTCAAGGGCGCGAAGCCGTACCACCAGGCGCACGCGCGGGGCGTGAAGCTGATCGGCGCGACCGCGCACTACGTGACGGCCGACCTCGACGAGGGGCCGATCATCGAGCAGGAGGTCGAGCGGGTCGGCCACGACGTCACGCCGGACCAGCTGGTCGCCGTCGGGCGGGACGTGGAGTGCCAGGCGCTGGCGCGGGCCGTGAAGTGGCACGCCGAGCGGCGGATTCTGCTGAACGGGCGGCGGACGGTGGTCTTCGCGTAGGGCTCCGTCCAGGGCTTCGCGCAGGGCTCCGCGGGGGAGCCCCGGGAAGCTCGGGGGTTCCGGCCGGCGGCGGCTGCGGGGTGGTGGGTGGCTGGTCGCGCAGTTCCCCGCGCCCCTTGAGCGCGTACGGCGAACGCGGCGCCCGCAGGCGCCGGGACTGCGGCGACCCGCCCCTCGCGCCCCTACATCCGGCTCATGCTCGCCGCCGCGAACAGCACGTCCCTGATCGCGTCCCGGTCGCCCACCTGGCCCGCCGCCGCCTCCGCCGGAGGCACGTGGCCCGCGGCCAGCCGGCAGAACTCCACGCCGTCCAGGGCGACATGGGCCACCTCGTGCTCCGCGGAGCCCACCGCGCCGGGGGAGTCGAGCGGGATGAGCCACTCCCCGCCGCCCGAGCCCTCGATCTCCAGCCGCAGGCTGCGCCCCGGCTCGCCGGCCGTGACCAGGTGCGGCCGGGTCGCGGGCGCGGCCAGCCCGTCCCGGCGGCGGGCCGCCAGGACGGCCGGCAGCATCCGGGCCGCGAGGTCGATCATGCGGTTCAGATGACGCCCGGAGGGCGGCTCGTACGGGTAGTCCACCGCGTCGGCGATGTCCTCGGCGTGCACCCAGCACTCGAACGCCCGGTCCAGCATCGCGTCGTGCAGCGGCAGCTCGAAGTCGCCGTACGAGACCGGCATCCGGCCGGCGTCACCGGTGAACGACGCCGTCCGGACGATCCCGTGGCTCTGCTCGCGCCAGGGTGCCCGCACCTGGCGGGTGGGCGGGGAGTGCGAGGCCCGCCAGTACGCCTCCGTACGGTCGGCCGGGGCGGAGGTGGGCGCGGTGATGTCGTCCAGCGGGTCGGCGAGGCCCAGGGCGACCGCGACCAGCCCGTCGACGGTCAGCAGGTGCGCGATGACCCCGGCGACGGTGGTACGGCGGCTCGTGGCGCCGTCGGCCTCGAACCAGCGCAGCCGGACCGGGGCGTGCCACTCGGCGCCGCCGATGTCCTGGAGCAGGGCGTCCAGCCGCGCGACCTCTGCGTCGTACGGTCTGGCCCACTCGGGTACCGGGATCCTCGGCGGGCGCCGCTCCAGGCAGCCGTCCAGGACGCGGGTGCGCAGGGCGGGGTCCAGGTCGAGGCTCTCCGGCCGCTGCAGCAGAGCGACGGCCTCGCGCAGCCGCAGTGCCTCGTCGGCGCAGGTGTCGCACTCTCCGAGATGCTCCTCGACGGACGCCGCCTCCTCCGCCGAGCAGGCGGCCAGCGCCCACGCCCCGAGCAGCGACGTCAGCACCTGGTGCTCCCACGCGACCGGCCCACTCGGCACCACGTCGGGCAGGGGCCGCCCGCCGCCCTCGACGGACACCCGGGGGAGCGGTACACGCGGCGCGGCCCCGCCCCCGCTCCCTCCGCCGGAGCACGCGGGCCCGCCGGGCTCACCAGGTCCACCGGGCTCACCAGGTCCACCGGGTTCGCCGGCCCCGTGGGGCCCGCCGACTCCCTCAGGGCCACCGGGGGCCGTCGGTTCACCGGGGTCGCTCGGCGGATCGGGCTCATGCGGTCCACCCGGCTCACGGGCCTCGCCGGGTGGTTCATCGGGCTCACGTGCCTTGCCGGGTGGTTCGTCGGGTGGTTCGTCGGGCTCGCGGGCCGCGTCGGGTGGTTCGCCGGGCTCGTGGGAGACCGCCGCCGCCGGCCTGTCGGGCAGGTCCGGCCCACCGGTCGCGTCGGAGGCCGCCGGCCCGTCGGTCTCACGGGTTCCGCCGGTGCCGCCGGTCCTGCTGTTCCAGGTGCTCCTGCCGGTCCCGCCAGGCCCATCGGTCTCATGAGTCCCGCCGGGTTCACAGGTCCTGCCAGTCCCACAGGTCCCACCGGCCCCAGCGGGCTCACAGGCCCCGCTGGTCCCGTCGGGCCCACCGGAGGCCGCCGGCCCACCGGGGCCGTCCGGTCCGGCGGAGGCCTCGGGGGACCTGGAGGCCGTGGGGCCGTCCCCGGTCCCGCCGCGCGCCTGCCTCATGCCGCACCCCCGTAGCCCGGCGGAGTCCCGGGTGTGTCCGGGGAGGCGGCTTCTCGGGCGGTGGACAGGAGCTGGAGGCCCAGGCGGAGGCGGCGGCGGGCTTCGTCCTCCGTGACGCCCAGGTCGGCGGCGGTCTGGCGGTAGTCGCGGCGCTGGAAGTAGGCCAGTTCCAGGGCGGCGCGCAGCGGGGCCGGCATGGACTGGACGATGTAGTCGGCGCGGGCGGCGACCGAGGCGTGGCGCACCCTGCTCTCCAGCTCCTCGGCGGTACCGGGACCGCCGCGGGCGAGCGCGGCCGTCTCGGTGGCGCGCAGCCGCTGCACGGCCAGGCGGTGGGTCAGCGCGGCCACCCACGTGCGCAGCGGGCCCTGCCGGGGGTCGTAGGCGTCCGGATGTTCCCAGACGTACGCGAAGACGTCGCGCGTGAGGTGGTCGGCGGCCCGCTCGTCACCGAGCACGCGGTACGCGAGGCCGTGCACGAGTGAGGCGAACCGGTCGTAGAACTCCCCCAGGGCGGCGGCCTCGCCGCGCGCGAGCCGCTGCTGCATCTTGTGGTCCCACCTCAGTGGTACGCCGCTTCTCGCCATCCGGCCCTTCACCCCCCTGTCCGGTCTCCCGGTCGTTCCGTGGTCGTTCCGTGGTCGTCCCGCCGTACCGGTCATCGGGCTGCGGCCACCGTGTTCCCGAATGTAGTCGGCGGGTCCGACACCACACGCCCCTTTGTGCCAATGCACGCCCCCGACGGCCCGCAGGTGGTAAATGCGCCGATCCGCCTCCCCTACCCTCTACCGTGCGACCGGATTCGATTGCTTTCGATCGAACAGGATCGAAAGCGTCTAAATCAAGCCTCTTCTGACCGAACACCGTTTCCGACCGGGTGTTTGCGGGAACGGCCGGTGGGCAGGCGCGCGCCCAAGAAGCGTAAGCACGGCTTCCGTTTCGGGTGATTCCGGACGTTCCGGCGAATGAAAGGCATGGTGGTGACGTTCAAAGTGACCGGCGGCGAGCAGGGCCAGTGGGCCGTGCTCCAGGTGTCGGGCGAACTGGACCTGGTGACGTCACCGGTGCTGCGGCAGCGCGTGCACGACGAGGTGGCCGAGGGGCGGCACAGTCTTGTCCTGGATCTCTCCGAGGTCCTCTTCTGCGACTCCAGCGGGGTCGGCGTGCTCATCGCCTCCCGCCGGCTCATCCGCTCCTGCCAGGGCCGGCTGCGGCTGATACTGCCGGCCCAGGGCGCCGTCGACGGCTCCCACGTCAACCGTGTCCTCGGCGCGCTCGGGGTGCGCCGGCTCTTCGACGTCCACCCCGATCTCGCCTCGGCGACCGGTGACGAGCCGCGCTCGCTCTCCGCGTAGATGCCGCCCGCGGCCGCACCCCGCGTCGTACGCTCCGGGCGAGAGACGCAGAGCACCGACACGAACACGTGAGGCGGCCGGAGGAAGCAATGGTCAACAGCGAGTACGAGCGCAGGATCGCCGCGAGGTTCGCCGTCTTCGACCAGGACGGCAACGGCTACATCGACCGCGCGGACTTCAGCGAAGCGGCCAAGGCGCTGCTCGCCGAGTTCGGCACCACCGCCCGCTCCGACAAGGGGCAGGCCCTGTACGGCGGTGCGGAAGCGCTCTGGCAGGGCATGGCGGGCATCGCCGACCGGGACGGCGACCAGCGCATCACCCGCGAGGAGTTCGTCACCGCGGCGGTCAAGCGGCTGCGCGACACCCCGGACCGGTTCGCCGAGATCGCGCGCCCCTTCCTGCACGCGGCCCTGGACGTCGCCGACACCGACGGCGACGGAGCCGCCACCGTCGAGGACGCCGCACGCGTGCTCACCGTGCTCGGCGTGCCCGGGGACACCGCCCGGTCGGTCGCCGCCGCGCTCGACGCGGACGGCGACGGCAAGGTGGGGGAGGCGGAGATCGTCTCGGCGTTCGCCCGCTACTTCACCGTGCCCGAGTAGCACGCTCCGAAGGCGACGGGCCGGCCCCGGGGAGCGCCGGCGACGCGACGGATGTCGCGGATCGTGGCAGAGGGGCGTCACGGAGCGTTGATACCGGGTTGTGTCCGCCGCGTGACCCGTCACGGCCCGGAGTCGGTGCCACACTCCGGTACCTTGTGTGGGATGCGAGTGGTCCTGAGCGCCGGCCGTGCCGGAGTTGCCCCTGGGGCGGCTCCGGAACCGGCGGTGTGCGCCTTGCCCCGCAGGGTGGAACGGCGATCGGCCGCCACCGGTCCGGCTTCCCGGAACGAGCGTCGCACAGTATGCCGCACTGGTACTCCTTCGCGCTGGAATATGCCCGAAGCGCTTGTTGGCGTGACTGTACGTCAACCATGCTGTGCCGTAAGGGATTCACGTTCCGTGACCCGTGACCCGGCCGTTGTTCTGGCCATGCAGAGAATGGCTACGATCGTGGCCCTCATGAGGCGCGAGCCTTTGTGTCCGCCGGTTCGGATGGTGTGAGCGGTGCAGGTGCTTCAAGTGCAACTGGAGGTCCGGCCCGACCCCTCGGAAGTGGGGCGTGCGAGGCGGTGGGCGCGCTCACGGCTCGCCGGGGCCGGGATACAGGCGGACGAGCCACTCGCCGAGACGCTGGTCCTGCTCGTCTCCGAACTCGTCACCAACGCCGTCGTGCACACCGGCCGTTCGGCCGTGCTGCGGCTGGTGCTCCCGGGAACGGTGACCGAGGAGACCGAGGAGGCCACGGTCCGCCTCGAAGTGGACGACGCCAGCGACCAGGCACCGGTGCCCCGCTGTGTGAACGGCGAGGCGACGGGTGGCCGGGGCCTGGCCCTGGTCGACGGCCTCGCCGACCGCTGGGGCTGGAGCCGGGAAGGCACCGGCAAACGCATCTGGTGCGAACTCGACCGCTGCGGCGAGCGCGAGGGCGCGACCCCGGCCTGCGGGAGCGGCGGCGGCACCGTGGCGTGCGACGGGTTCGCGTACGAAGTGGTGTAGCGGCGGCGCGGGATGCGCCGGGTGCGGTGAGGCCCCCCTTTCTCCGGGGCCGGTGCGGCCGTGCGCCGGACGTGCTTCCGTGCGCGTCCCGCGCGAAGGGGACGTAAGGGATGAATCCCCCTGGGTCGGTTGACGGATCGTGACCGCTTCCTCACGCTTGTAGGCAGCGATTCGCCGCGAGGGGACGACGAGGGCTCGGTGACGGAGCCCTCGACGAGCGTGGGTCGTGATTCGGCGGCGGTTTCCTCGGGGGGCGACGGGAGCCGGACGGGAACGCCGGAGTCGGGTGGCGGCGCGCGGTGCCATGCTCGGGGCGGACAGCACCGCGCCGCCGTTCCGACGAGTCCGGGGAGTCGACGAGTCCGGGGAGCCGGGAGCCGGGGGAGTCCGGCGATTCGGGGAAGTCCGACGAGTCCGGGCAGAACGCTGGAGCGTCCGCTCACTGTCCACAGGCTGTGGACAACTCGGCCCGGAACGTTCGCCGGTATGCGGTCGGGGTGACCCCCAGCGTCGCCTGCAGGTGCTGCCGCATCGACTGGGCCGTGCCGAAGCCCGCGTCGCGGGCCACCCGGTCGACGGACAGGGCGGTGGACTCCAGCAGGTGCCGGGCCCGTTCGACGCGCTGCCCGGTCAGCCACTGGCCCGGGCTGACACCGACCTCCTCCCGGAAGCGGCGGGTGAAGGTGCGTACGGACATCGACTCCTGGGCGGCCATGTCCCGCAACTGGATCGGGTCCTGGAGGCGGCCGAGCGCCCAGGCGCGGGCGTTGGCCGTGGAGGACTGCCCCGGATCGGGCACCGGCCGCTCGATGTACTGCGCCTGCCCGCCGTCGCGGTGGGGCGGCACGACGGTGCGACGGGCCACGTCGTTGGCGACGGCGGTGCCGTGGTCCCGGCGCACGATGTGCACACACAGGTCGATCCCGGCAGCGACCCCGGCCGAGGTGAGCACGTCGCCGTCGTCGACGAACAGCACGTCCGCGTCCACCCGCACCTTCGGGAACAGCCGCTGGAAGTGCTCGGCGGAGGCCCAGTGCGTGGTCGCCGGCCGGCCGTCGAGGTACCCGGCGGCGGCCAGGACGTACCCGCCCGTGCAGATCGCGACGAGCCGGGTGCCCGGCCGGACGAGCGCGAGCGCGGACGCCAGCTCCTCGGTCAGCACCCCCTCCTCGTACACGGGGCCCAGCTCGTAGGAGGACGGGACGACGACCGTGTCGGCGGTGGCCAGGGCCTCGGGGCCGTTCCCGACCAGGACCGCGAAATCCGCGTCGGTGTCGACCGGGCCCGGCGGGCGGACCGAGCAGGTGACGACCTCGTAGAGCGGGCGCGCGCGTGCGTCCCGGGCACGCCCGAAGATCCGCTGAGGGATGCCGAGTTCGAAGGGGAGCAGGCCGTCGAGGGCGAGGACGACGACGCGGTGCGGCCGGTGCGGTGGGTCCTGCGGGTGCGGCGGGCTCGGCCGGGGCGGGCGGTACGTGCGGTCGGACGCCATGGCCCGATCCTAGCGAACCGTGTCCTGCGGGCCACTCGATCGGACGGATCCCGCACCGGAAGCTCCTGGGTATGACCCGGACCACCGATGCCGCCGCAGCACCGTTGCCCCAGCCGGAGCCCGTCCTCCCGCGCCGCCGCACCCGGGTGCACCGCGCCTGGTGGGTCGCCGCCGTCACCTTCGTGACGATCGTCGGCGCCGCCGCCTTCCGCTCCCTGCCGGGCATCCTCATCGACCCGCTCCACGAGGAGTTCGGCTGGTCGCGCGGCACGGTCGGCGCCGCCGTCTCCGTCAACCTCGCGCTCTACGGACTGACGGCCCCCTTCGCGGCGGCGCTGATGGACCGCTTCGGCATCCGCCGCGTGGTCGCGGCCGCCCTGGTCGTGATCTCCCTCGGCTCGGGCCTGACGGTGTGGATGGACTCCGCCTGGCAACTGATCCTCTGCTGGGGCCTGCTCGTCGGTCTCGGCTCCGGCTCGATGGCGCTGGCCTTCGCCGCCACCGTCACCAACCGCTGGTTCACCGAGCGGCGCGGCCTGGTCACCGGCGTGCTCACCGCCGCCGCGGCCTCCGGACAGCTGGTCTTCCTGCCGCTGCTGTCCTGGATCGTGGAGACGTACGACTGGCGCCCCGCGGCCGTCACCGTCGCCCTGGCCGCCCTCGCCGTCGTCCCCTTCGTCTGGCTGCTCCTCCACGACCACCCGGCGGACGTGGGCCAGAAGCCCTACGGTGCCGCGGAGTTCGTTCCCAAGCCCGCCCCCGTGCCCGGCGCCGCCCGCCGCGCGCTGACGGTCCTCCTCTCCGCCGTGCGCACCGGCCCGTTCTGGCTGCTCGCCGGCACCTTCGCGATCTGCGGCGCCTCGACCAACGGCCTGATCCAGACCCACTTCGTGCCCGCCGCCCACGACCACGGCATGCCGCTGACGACCGCCGCCTCGATGCTCGCCGTGATCGGCGTGTTCGACGTGATCGGCACGATCGCCTCCGGCTGGTTCACCGACCGCTTCGAACCGCGCCGCCTGCTCGCCGTCTACTACGCCCTGCGCGGCGTCTCCCTCCTCTTCCTCCCCATGCTGCTCGCGCCCGGCATCCACCCGCCGATGGTCTTCTTCATCGTCTTCTACGGCCTCGACTGGGTCGCCACCGTCCCGCCCACCCTCGCCCTGTGCCGCGAGCACTACGGCGACGACAGCGCGATCGTCTTCGGCTGGGTCCTCGCCTCCCACCAGATCGGCGCCGCCCTCGTCGCCTTCCTCGGCGGCGTCGCCCGCGACCACTTCGGGTCGTACGACGTGGTCTGGGTCGCGTCCGGCGCCCTGTGCGCGGCGGCGGCCCTGATGGCACTGGTGATCCGGCGGCGGACGGCTCCGGCGGCCGCCCTGTCGTGACCGGGCCGTAGGCTGCCGTGCGTGGGATGGGCGGCGGCGGGGCGGCGAAGCGGGCGCAGGCGCCCGACCTGGTCGAACGGTGAGTGGAACCAGGCGGCGGCGCTGTGCGCGGCGCAGTGTCCGGCGGTCGGGCTGTGGTGGTGGATCGTCGCGACGAGCGCGGACGACCACGGCGCGTACGGGGGCGCCCTGGGCGCGGCCTGCCTGCTGGTGACCGCGCCGGTGATCGTGCCGTGCCTCGGCCTGCTGCACGCCACGCTGCAGATCATGCCGGCCGCCGCCCTGGCCCGCCTGCGACCGCGGCACTGCCGGGGACCCGAGTGGATCTGGCACCTGGCGGCGTCCGTACTGGTCGGCGCGGTCGGGGCGGTGGCGGCCGGCGTGCTGTGGGGGGCGCCCCTCGTCGATGCGGTCCTGTGGTGCGCCGGCGGCGGGGTTCTGCCGGTGCTCGGGCTGGCGTACCTGCGCGGGCGGGGGTGGGAGCGGGGTGTCTGGTCGCGCTCGGCGGGTGCCTGCGCGGGGCTGCTCGTCCTGACCGGCGCGTGCGGCTTCGTCCTGATCGACTCCTACACGCCCCCGGTGCTCTCCGCCGGGCAGCTCGCCGGGTCGTGGCACGGCGCCGACGGGGCCGTGCTGACGCTGCGTCCGGACGGTGCGGCCGAGGCCGGCCGGATACCGGTCTCCGAAGACCTCGGCGACGTCACGGCGTGCGACGGCATCGGCACCTGGTCCGTCGTACGGGCGGGCGAGGCCGGCCGGTATCGCGACGGGGTCCTCGTCCGGCTGAACGGCGCCTGCGGGCAGGAGACGGACTGGACGATCGGCGGCACCGAGCAGGTCCCGGAGCTGTTCGTGCTGCTCGGTGACCCGGACGCAGGGGATCTGAGGATCCTCACCCGTGAATGAGGGCGTTCCGCCCCGCCCCCGCCCACCGCGCAGGCCGGATTGAATGGCCCGATGGCTCAGACACGTATGTACACCCTCGCCCCCGCGCTCACCGAACCACGCGGACACGCCCTCCACCTCCGGCCCTGGGACGCCGGCTCCGAGGAGGACGCGCAGACGTGGCTGCGCGGTCACCTCGACCCCGAGTTCCAGCGCTGGAACACCCCGATGAGGCTGTGGACGGACCTCGGCGGTGCCCGCGAGGCGCTGCGGGCGCGGGCGCGGGACGCCGCGGAGGGCACATCCGTGTCGTTCCGGGTCACGGACGCGCAGAGCGGCACGACGCTGGGCCACATCGGTGTCGGGGAGATCAACCGGCCGCTGAAGCTGGCACGGGTCGGCTACTGGGTGCTCCCGGAGGCCCGCGGCCAGGGGGTCGCCACCCGGGCCCTGCTCCTCGCCTCGCGCTGGGCCTTCGCGGAACTCGGCCTGCACCGCCTGGAACTGGGCCACGCGGTGGGCCACGACGCGTCCTGCCGGACAGCCGAGCGCTGCGGTTACGCCTGCGAGGGCACGCTGCGCGGCGCGATGTTCGAGGCCGGCCGGCAGGACGCGTTCCGGGACGTGCACCTGCACGCGCGGCTGGCGACGGACGAGGAGCCGGCGGGGCCGGGCGGCGGTCGGTGAGCGCCGCTCACGGCCACAGCGACCGTGTGCTCCAGCCGCCGTCCTCCGCCCGCCGGTAGGCCAGCCGTACGTGGCGGCGGCGGGCGTCCCCCTGGAAGAACTCCACCTCGTCGGGGAGCAGCCGGTACAGCGTCCACGACGGGACGGGAGCCGTCGGCTCCCGTCCGGCCCGTTCCCAGGCCGCCTCCGACGCCCGGACCAGTTCGTCCGGCGAGTGCAGGTCCGCGCTCTGCCGACCGGTGAGGGCGGCGGCCAGGGCGCCGGTCGACCGCGCGTGCAGGTCGGCCTGCGCCTCCTCGGCCGGCGCGACGGCGACCGGGCCGCGCAGGCGCACCTGGCGGCCCAGCGCAGGCCAGTAGAAGACGAGGGCGGCGTACGGGCGGGCGGCGAGGTGGCGGCCCTTGCGGCTGTCGGCGTGCGTGGCGAAGGACCAGCCGTCCGCGTCCGCACCGTGCAGCATCACGATGCGGACGTCCGGCAGGCCCGCCGCGTCCGACGTCGCCAGCGACATCGTGTGCGGCTCGGTCTGACCGGCCGCCACCGCGTCGGCGAACCACCGCGTGAACAGGGGCAGTGGGTCGCCGGGCGCGGTGGCCGGGTCGAAGGGCGGCAGTTCGGTGACCGCGGGGTCCCACACCCGCAGTGACCTCAGCAGCTCGTGAAGATCGGTTCCCATGCCCCGATTGTCACGGGTGCCGGGGTGCCGGGGCATGGGAGAGCGGGGCGGGGTGCACGGGTCAGGGGGTCACGGGTGGCCGGGTTTCACAGCGAGCCGAGGTCGGAGGAGACCCAGCGTTCGGGCCGCATCCGGACGATGACCTGCTCGCCGTGATCCGCGGAGGCGAAGTCGACGTAACCGTCGACCTTCTCGGCCGGGAGATAGCGGGCCGCCATCTCCCGCAGGTGCTCCTCGGTGGCGGGAGCCGTCTCGACGACCGGCCCCTCCACCGACACGTAACGGATGGTGGGCTCCAGCCGGTCGACCATCAGGGAGAACCGGCCCGCCGCCTTGATCAGTACGTTCTTGCGACTGTCGAGGCCGGTCATGATCCACGCCTCGCCGCCCGGTTCGTACTGGTACCAGATCGGCACGGTCAGCGGTGCGCGGCCGGTTCCCCCGTCGACCGCGAGCGCGGCGATGTGGGGCTCGGCCAGGAACTTCTCACGCTCTTCGCGGGTCAGGGCCATTCCGGTCTCCTCCAGCGGGTGCGGGCGTCGATGTGGGACACAACGCCGGTCGGGCCGCCCGCTGTTCCCCGTACGGCGGATGCGGGGCGCCGCACCACAGGAACGCGCCGATGCCGGCCGTGAGGTGGACGGCGGCACGGCAGGCCGTGCGCGGCAGCCCCAGAACGCCAGTCTGCACGGGCACCGGCGGCTGCGCGAGCCGGAGCGGGCGGGGGTGACCGGTGGCTGCCGGGCGGTGGCGGGCCGCCCGTCCCCCGCGGGGCTGGACACCGGGGCGCTGGACGTCGAGGGCGTGGAATGCCGAGGCACTGAACGTCGAGGCACTGAACGTCGAGGCACTGAACGTCGAGGCGCTGGTCATCGTGTCGACGCGGCAGGAGAGCCGGGACACGGTCGCCGAGTTCGAGCGGGCGGTCAGCGAGGTGGTGCAGGCGCGGAGGCTGACGTCGGCGCCGGTGAGGCGGTGTGGTGATGCGGCGCCGGTGAGGCGGTGTGGTGATGCGGCGCCGGTGAGGCGGTGCGGTGATGCGGTGTGTGAGGCGTGGAGGGAGCGCGTGGTGCGTGACCGGCCGCCGCCGGCCGTCACACGGGCGCGGGAGCCGCGGAGATGACAGGTTCGGCTGCCGGGTGTGCTACTTGGCGGGCTTCTTGCCGGTGATGCCCAGGTACATCAACAAGGCCAGGTGGGGCTTGAGTTCGGACTGCTTGACGCCCCAGGAGGAGAACCCCTTCTGGTGCGAGGCGGCGGCCGCGAGCATCACGACCAGTGAACCGGCGATCGCCGCGGGGTTCACGTCCTTGTCGACCTTGCCCTTGGCCTGCAGTTCGGCGACCGAGTCCGCGAGCGAGGAGTTGACCGAGTTCAGGATCCGCATGCGGATCTTGGAGAACCGCTTGTCGCCCTCGGCCGCACCCAGGTCGACGACGCGCAGGATCGCGTCGTTCTTCCGCCAGAACTCCATGAAACCGGCGACGACTTCCTGCGCCGTCTGCCAGCCGGCCTTGCCGACCCACGAGCGTCCCGCCGTCAGCTCGGCCAGCCCGGAACTCTCGGCGGCCATCCGCTCGGCGATCTCCAGGACGGCGCCCTCGACGTCCGGGAAGTACTGGTAGAAGGTCGCGGGCGACGTGCCGGCCTTGCGGGCGACATCGATGACTTTGACATCGCGATAGGGGGAGGAGCTGAGCATGTCGCTGAGGCAGTCGAGCAGTTTCTGCCGGGTCGCCTGCCCACGTCGACCGGCCACGCGGCCGTCAACGGTACGCACTTGTCCTGTCATGCCGTCAGCTTACCGACGGGTGATCCGAGCGCGATTCGGCCGACTGCAAATGGGGTGCGGGTGCGGAGAGAGGCTGGTGTGCCTGGTCTGCGCGGTGCGGGCGGCGCGGTTACTTTGGCGGCATGGCCGAAAACGGGGCATCCGAGAAGCGGACATCCAGCGACCCGTCCGCGTCACCCTCACCTCCCTCCGCGTCACCCTCACCTCCCTCCGCGTCACCCTCACCTCCCTCCGCGTACCCGGAAGGCGCCCCCTGCTGGGTGGACGCCCGACTCTCCGACGTAGCGGCCGGCAAGCGCTTCTACGGCGGACTCTTCGGCTGGACCTTCGAGGAAGCGGAAGAGGAACGGGAGGCAGCGCGAGACGCGGCGGGAGGAGGGGCCGTATGGGCGCGGCTGGGCGGTGCTCCCGTCGCCGCGCTGGCCCGCAAGACGGACGGGCGGATGCCCACCGTGTGGTCCGTGTACTTCCACACCCCGGACGCCGCGGCCCTGGCCGAGCGGATCCGGGCGGGCGGCGGCCAGATCGTCACGCCGCCCCACCCGGTCGGCGACCTGGGCACCGCCGCGCTCGCCGCCGACCCCGACGGCGCCGTCTTCGCCCTCTGGCAGCCGGGCCGCCACCCCGGCTTCGGGCGTCGGCGCGAGCCGGGTGCCTTCGCCTGGGCCGAGCTGTACACCCGGAACACCGAGGCCGCCAACGCCTTCTACGGCGACCTCTTCCACGAGGCCCTCTTCGGCCCGGACGCCTCCCCCGACTTCGGCCGCGCCCCGGTGTCCGACGTGTTCCCGGCCGAGATGCCGCCGCATTTCCTCGTCCACTTCCAGGTCGAGGACTGCGGGGCCGCGCTCGGTGCGGTGGACCGGCTCGGCGGGCGGGTGCGGGTGCCGCCGTTCGAGACGTCGTACGGGAGGGTGGCCGTCGTCTCGGACGGCCAGGGGGCCTCGTTCGCGCTGCTGCAACGCTGAACGGTCCGCAGGGCGGCGCTCGAAGCTCCCCCTCCCCCCTCCACTCGCCACCCTCTACCCTTTTGCCCGGGATCAGGTCGGACACCCTGATTGTCCTCAGGTTCGCCAGCAGCGACTCGGACAGGAAGAATCGGGGTGCGTGGCGCCACGGAGGTGCGGTGGTGAGACGCTGCACTTCGGTCGCGTACATATGTGAGTGGCGCGGCCCGTACGGGGAGGTGGCAGGCAAGTGGTGGATCAGCTGACGCAGCACGATCCGCGGCGGATCGGGCCGTTCGAGGTGCTGGGGCGGCTCGGTGCCGGCGGCATGGGGCTGGTCTATCTCGCGCGCTCGGCGTCCGGCCGGCGGGTGGCGATCAAGACGGTCCGGACGGAGCTGGCGGAGGACCAGCTGTTCCGCGTCCGCTTCACCCGCGAGGTGGAGGCGGCCCGCGCGGTCTCCGGCTTCTACACGGCGGCGGTGGTCGACGCCGACCCGCGTGCCGCGGTCCCGTGGCTGGCCACCGCGTACGTTCCCGCGCCCTCCCTCGAGGAGATAGTGAACGAGTGCGGACCGCTTCCTGCCCAGGCGGTGCGCTGGCTGGCGGCGGGCGTGGCGGAGGCGCTGCAGTCGATCCACGGCGCCGGACTCGTCCACCGCGACCTCAAGCCCTCCAACGTCCTCGTCGTCGAGGACGGCCCCCGGGTGATCGACTTCGGCATCGCGTCCGGCGTTTCGAACACCCGTCTGACGATGACGAACGTCGCCGTCGGCACCCCCGCCTACATGTCCCCGGAGCAGGCGAAGGACTCCCGCAGCGTCACCGGCGCGAGCGACGTGTTCTCGCTCGGCTCCATGCTGGTCTTCGCCGCCACCGGGCACCCGCCGTTCCACGGCGCCAACCCGGTCGAGACGGTCTTCATGCTGCTGCGCGAGGGCCCCGACCTGGAAGGTCTCCCGGACGAGCTGCGTCCGCTGATCGAGTCCTGCATGCAGATGGAGGCGACCGCCCGCCCCAACCCCGCCGACCTCCAGTCCCAGCTCGCCCCGCACCTGTTCGGCTCCGGCTCCGACGACAGCGGTACGGCGTCGGCCTGGCTGCCCGAGCGGGCGGTGGGCCTGATCGAGAGCCGCCGAGGCGGCCGCCCCGCGGCCAAGCTCGCCACGACGGCCGGCGGGCGCGGCGGTGGCCTGGGCGGAAGCGGCGCGGGAGGCAGTGGCGGTGCCGGCCCGGCCGGTGCCCGCCCCGCGGTGCCCGCGCCTCCGCTCCCGCCCCCGCCCTCGCACGATCCCGTCGTACCGGCGCCGCCCGTCCACGCGCCACCGGTGCCCGCGCCCGTCGGCGCCCCCGACGCCGGTCCGGTCCGGCTGGCCGGGGTTTCGGTGCCCATCGGCCCCGGCCCGCGCGTCGCCGACATGCGTTCCGCGGCCGTCGCGGCACCCCCGCCGGAGGCCGCCCTCGCCGCGTCCTGGTCCCGTCCGCGGCCGGGTGTCAACGGTGCCGACCCCGCCGTACCGGCGGCGGCCCCGCCCGCCCCCGCCGCACCTCCCGAGGCCTCGCCGGCGGGCTGGCGCCCGTGGCGTTTCCGCATGTCCAACGACGTCTGGGGCACGCCGTCCGTCGCCGGGGACCTCGTCTACGTCACCTCGTTCGAGGTGCACGCCCTGGACGTGGCCACCGGGCGCCGCCGCTTCAAGACCCGGGACGTCGCCTGGTCGATGGCGGTCGCGGACGGCCGTATCCACGCCTCCGACGGCCCCACGCTGTTCGCCCTGGACGCCCGCGGGGGCGCCGACCTGTGGCGCGTCCAGACCGACGCCTGGGTGTACTCCCTCCGGGCCGACCGGGGGACGGTCGTCACCGCCACCCGAGGCGGCGGCGTCCAGGCCTACGAGTCCTCGGGCGGCCAGAAGCTGTGGGAGATCACCGGCGCGCAGACGGACTTCGAGTCCCCGGAGGCGGGCGCCGCGCTCCACGACGGCACGGTGTACGTCTGGCAGGACGCCCGGCTGCGCGCGCTGGACGCCCGTACCGGCGACGAGCGCTGGTCGTACCCGATCGGCGACGCCGCCTCCTGCGGCGGGGTGCCGGTCCGCGTCGCGCACGCCCCCGACGGCTACGTCTACGTCTGTGCCGGCACCCGGGTCCTCGCCCTGGAGGTCACCACCGGCCACGTCCGCTGGCACTTCGAGGCCCCGGCGGTCTTCCTCGCCCCGCCCGCCTTCGTCCCCGGCCCCGCGGTGACCGGTGGCGGCGTCTACCTCGTCGACTACCTCGGCACGGTCTACGCCCTCGACGCCACCGACGGCCGCGACCGCTGGCGGATCGCCACGGAGGCCCGTTCCGCGACCGACCCGGTCCTGGTGGCCGCCGGTCACGTCCACGTGGGCAGCGGCAAGGGCCTGTACACCCTGGACGCGGTGACGGGCACCCCCAAGTGGCGCTTCCAGGCGGGCGGCGAGATCGTGGGCGCCCCCGCGGTCGCCGAGGGCCGCATCCACTTCGGTTCGACCGACCACCTGCTCTACACCCTGAAGGCCGACGACGGCCGCCTCCGCTGGAAGCTGGCCACGGGCGGTGAGATCACCGGCTCCCCGGTGGTGCGGGACGGCATCGTGTACGCGTGCAGCAAGGACCGCTGCGTCTACGCCCTGGACGCGGAGAAGGGCACGGGTACGGCCCGTACGACGTGAGGACCGGCGCGTCCGTCCCGCCCGGGCTCCTGGTCTCCAGGGTCCCCGCCGGGAGGAACGTGCCGGCCCTCACGCCGTACGGAGCCGATCGCGGACACACGGCGGCCGCGGCGGCTCCCCTCCGCGCCGCCGCGGCCGATCCCCGTGTGGTCGGAAGGTCTACTTGCCGTCCAGGTCCAGGGCGGGCGGGGCCGGCATGGGGTTCTCCGCCATCGTCCTGACCGCGGCCTCGGCCGGTCCGCTGGGCATCGGGTTCTCCCGCATGGCGGCGCCCCCGTCCTTCGGCGGCGCGGGCATGGGGTTCTCCCCGAGCGTCCTGATGGTGTCGTCGGTGGACGCCTCGCCCGTGGCCGTCGCTTCCGTGTCCTTCTGGTTCTCGCTCATGGGCTTGGTCCCTCCGCTGTGATGGCATGTGGCGAACGCCCGCCCGGGACTCCCCCGTGGCTCGCCGGACGGGCGTGTGGAGCCGCACCATAACCGGTGGGTCTCCTGGTCAGACCGCCTGCCCCCCGACGCGACGGTGTGACGGGTACGACCATGCCGCAGGGCGATAAACGAATACTGAACGCCCCGCCCCCCGGACGCCTTCAGGCCCTTGCCCGGGCGCCGTTCAGGCGGCCGACGCGGGGGAGAGCAGGGCCCGTGCCTCGTTCGCCTCGTCGGCACCCTCCTGCTCGTAGAGCCGGAGGGCCTTGCTCCAGCAGGCCCTGGCCCGGTCGGTCTCTCCCAGGCGGGACAGGGCGCGGCCCAGCAGGGTCAGCACGTTGCCCTGCATCCGGTCACCGCCGATGCAGCCGAGCGCGAGGGCCTGTTCGGCGTGCTGGGCCGCCTGGGCGGGCCGCCCGGCCGCGAAGTGCACCTCGGCGACGCGGAAGTTCGTCGTTCCCTCCCACAGCCGCTGCCGGTGCGCGGTGAAGATCGTCAGGGCGTCGGAGAAGTGTCCGAGCGCCTCCGTGTGCCGGCCGGCCCGGTTGAGGGCGATGCCCAGCGCGTAGTGGCTGTTGGCGAGGCGGACGGTCCTGCCGAACTCGGCGTGCGCGTCCAGCCCCCGCCGTGCGAAGTCGACGGCCTGCGTGACGTCGCCGATCCCCAGGTGCGCGCGCGAGAGGTTGCACAGGGCCGTCGCCTCCGGGGGCCGGTTGCACAGGGCCCGGAAGCCGTCGATGGCCCGCTCGAAGAACGGTTTGCTGTCCCCGTGCCGTCCCTGGTGCAGGCAGATGAGTCCCTGGCTGTTGGCGACCCAGCTCACCGCGGCGGCGTCCTGGACGGACTCCGCGAGCCGCATCGCCAGCCGTGACTCCTCCTCCGCCTGCGGGATGCGGCCGGTCACCAGCAGGACGTCGGTGAGCACCGTCCGCGCCCGTCCCTCGGCCCGGGGGTCGCCCGCCGTGCGCGTCGCCTCGCACATGCCCCTGGCCGTCGTCTCGTACTGGTGGGAGTTGGCACCGGACTCGGTGAGGTCCTTGGCGGCCCAGAGGAGGTCGACGCCCCGCCGCAGCCGGTCCGAGGCAGCCGTCTGCCGCACGCACGCCAGCAGGGGCGCCGCCTCCGTGTACAGCCAGTCCAGCGCCGCCGAGCCCTCGGTGAACGTCAGCCCGGGGTACTCGGTCGCCTCCAGGCCGTCCACCAGCCGGTCCCCCGGCCGTTCGATCGCGTAGACCCCCGCGGCCGTGGCCAGGTAGAAGTCCAGCAGCCGCGACAGCGCGGCCCCCCGCTCGCTCGGCGGATGCTCGTCCCGTTCCGCGCACGCACGCGCGTAGAGCCGCACCAGGTCGTGGAACCGGTACCGGCCCGGTGCCGCCGATTCGAGCAGCGACGTGTCCACCAGGGACTCCAGCAGGTCCTCCGTGTCCTGCGGGGGAAGGTCCAGCACCGCCGCCGCCGCCGCGAGGGAGATGTCCGGTCCGTCGGCCAGTCCGAGCAGGCGGAAGGCGCGGGCCTGAGCCCGTTCCAGCTGGCCGTAGCCCAGCTCGAAGGTGGCTTTGACGGCCAGGTCCCCGGCCTGCAGCTCGTCCAGCCGGCGCCGCTCGTCCGCCAGTTTCGCGGCGAGGACCGACACGGTCCACGTGCGGCGGGCCGCGAGGCGGGACGCCGCGATGCGGATCGCCAGGGGCAGGAATCCGCACGCCCCGACCACGTCCAGCGCCGCTTCCCGCTCCGAGGTCACCCGCTCCTCGCCCACGATCTTCGTGAAGAGCGCCAGCGCCTCGTCCGGGGACATCACGTCCAGGTCGACCAGGTGCGCCCCGGCGAGGTCCACCATCCGCACCCGCGCCGTCACCAGTGCGGCGCAGCCCTCGGTGCCGGGCAGCAGCGGGCGTACCTGGGCGGCGTCCCGGGCGTTGTCGAGGAGGACGAGGACGCGGCGGCCGTCCAGGACCGAGCGGTACAGGGCGGCCCGCTCCTCCAGGGAGTCGGGGATGGCCGAGTCGGGGGTGCCCAGGGCGCGGAGGAAGGAGCCCAGGACCGTCTCGGGTTCCGCCGCCCGCGCGCCCGCGCCCTGGAGGTCGACGTACAGCTGCCCGTCCGGGAAGGCGGTCCGCGCCTGGTGGGCGACGTGCACCGCGAGGGTCGTCTTGCCGACGCCGCCGATGCCCGCGAGTGCGGAGACCGCCATCACGCGGCCCTCGGCGCCGGCCCCGGAGGCGTCGGGCAGTACGTCGGTCAGCTCGCGGACGAAGGACGTCCGCCCGGTGAAGTCGGGTACGGTCGCGGGCAGTTGGGCCGGTCGCATGGGGGCCGCCGCCGTCTCCGCGGCCGGCGCCGAGGGTTCGGCCAGGCCCGGGTCGGCCTGGAGGATGCGCTGCTGGAGTTCCTGGAGGCCGGGGCGCGGGTCGACGCCGAGTTCGTCGGCGAGCAGGCGCCGGGTGTCCGCGTAGACGGCGAGGGCCTCCGCCTGGCGTCCGCTGCGGTACAGGGCCAGCATCAGCAGTTCCCGCAGGCGTTCCCGGAGGGGGTGCGCGGCCGTGAGTGCCGTCAGCTCCGAGACGGTCTCCGCGTGGCAGCCCTGCTCCAGGTCCATGTCGATGCGGCTTTCGAGGAGTTGGAGCCGCCACTCCTCCAGGCGGACGCGCTGGGCCTGCGCATAGGGGCCGGGGACGCCGGCCAGTGCCTCGCCGTCCCACCGTGCCAGTGCGCGGCGCAGCAGGTCACGGGCGTGGCACAGGTCCCCGGCGCCGCGTGCCTTCTCGGCCTCGGCGGCCAGGTCCTGGGCCGCCGCGAGGTCCAGCGCCCCGTCGTCCAGGCCCCGCACGGCGTATCCGCCGGACTCGCTCACCAGGACCCCGGGGTCCAGGACCTTCCGCAGCCGGGACGCGTACGTCCGTACCGCCGCGAGCGCCTGCGACGGCGGTTCCTCGCCCCACAGGGCGTCGATCAGTTCGGCCGCCGTGGCCGTGCGTCCCTCGCGGAGCAGCAGGGCGGCCAGCAGGGCGCGCTGCTGCGGGGAGCCGGTGGCCAGCGGTTCGCCGCCGCGCCAGGCGCGTACGGGTCCGAGCACGCCGAAGCGCAGCGCCGGTGTCCCGTCCGGTTCCACCGGGGATCCGGGACGCCGCTGCTCCGGTACGAGCGGTACACCGTCCATGCAGTCCCCCTAGACATCCTGAGCAACTACGTCAGTTTGCCTTGTTCATGCCGACCTCGTCAGCCGTGGGAGACGCCGATCACAGGTCCCTCACCTGCCTCCTCACCTCTCCAGGTCCACCCGCACCGTCAGCAGCCCCTCGCCCACCCCCATGGCCCGCACCGCGAGGCTGTTGAACCGGGGGAGGCGCCGCAGGCGCGCGACCGGGTCGTCGTCGGGCAGGGGGTGCGCCGTTCCCGTGTGCCAGCGGCCCCGGACCCGGACCCGTACCCGCGGATCGGCCCGGATGTTGCGGACGTACTGGGACCGCTCACCGAACTCCGACACCAGCCAGAAGGAGTCTCCCACCAGGCGGCCGCCCACCGGGGTGCGGCGGGGGAGGCCGGAGACGCGGCCGGTGGTCTCCAGAAGGGTCTGGGCGGGCAGGCGGCGCAGGACGGCGTTGAGGCGGCGCTGGACGGCTGTGACGGCCCGGTACTTCCGCTCGGCGAACGGCGGTCCTTCGGCATGGGACGACATCGACATCGTTCGTTCACGCTCCCGTCTCGTGTGCCTCCATGTTCCACGGAAAACCTGAGGGGAAGGTGAGGACGGGGTCAAGAGACGGGTGGTGCGGTCGTGCGGGTCGTGACCTGGAATCTGTGGTGGCGGTTCGGGCCGTGGGCCGACCGGCAGAAGGCGATCCTCGCCGTGCTGAGGGAGCTGCGGCCCGATGCCGTCGGGCTCCAGGAGGTGTGGGCCGCCGACGACGGCGACAACCTCGCCGAGTGGCTGGCCGGCGAACTCGGCCTGCACTGCGCCTGGTCCGCCTCCGAGGCTCCCGAGCGGTGGCAGCGGCGGATCGGGGACGACACGGTCGGTATCGGCACCGCGGTGCTCAGCCGCTGGCCCGTCGTGGAGCGGGCCGCGCTGCGGCTGCCCGCCCCCGAGGAGATCGACGACGGACGCCTCGCGCTCTACGCCCGCCTGGACGCGCCCGGCCACCCGGTCCCGTTCTTCACCGCCCACCTGAACTCGGGCGGCCACGCCTCGGCGGTGCGCCGCGAACAGGCAGCCGCGCTCGCGGACTTCGTCGCCGCGCACCGCCACGGCACCGCCTTCCCGCCCGTCGTCACCGGCGACTTCAACGCCCGCCCCGAGTCGCCGGAAGTCCGCCTGCTGCGTGCGGGAGGGCTCCACGACGCCTGGCAGCACGCCGACCCGGCGGCCCCGGCCGCCACCTGGGACGCGGCCAACCCGTACATCCCGGACCCGCCGGTGCCGGGCGCCCGGATCGACCACATCCACGTGGGACCGCCGGGGCCGGGCGGCCTCGGCCGGGTTCGTGCCGTGAGGCGGGCCGGCGACGGCCCCGTGGACGGCGTATGGCCCTCCGACCACGCGGCGGTCGTCGCGGACCTGGTCGCGCACGGCAGGGAGGCTACCGCCCCAGGAAGACCGGGTTGGTGAACGCCGCCAGTGCCCCCGGCAGTGGTCCCGCCGCCGCCTCGTGCCGCAGTTCCGCCCGTACGTACGCCGCGTACGAGGCGGTCGTCCGCCACTCCACGACGTCCGAACCGGACACGGGCAGCGGGGCGCTGGTGAACAGCACGCCCTGGTCCGTGACGAACCGGACCGTGCAGCGCGGGGCGCCCCGCACCTCCAGGCGGACGGTGACCGGGGTGTCGTCGTCCACGCGCAGCCGTTCGCCGATGCCGGCGTGCTCGCCCCGGCCGCCGGACGCGGTGAGGGACAGCGACAGCTTCGCCGACTCGGCGACGTACGACCGCCCCGCCCGGATGCCCTCCTGGATCGCCTCCCGCGTCAGGTCGTCGGCGAGGACGACGGTCTGGGGGCGGCCGATGACGTCCGGGGAGCGGTGGGAGTCGCTGCTGCCCATCGCCGGGATCCAGTCCCCGCCGCCCCGTCCGCCGCGCCCCTCCCGCACGGCGGCGACCAGCATGCCGTCCCAGTCGGCCAGCGCCACCTCGTCGTCGGGCGTGTAGGCCCCGTTCCACACCTCGACCGCGTCCGCCTCCCCGAACCCGAACTTCCAGTTGCAGCCGATGCAGGTGGCGTGCGGGTGGGCCGGGACGACCAGGCCGCCGGCGCGGCGGATCTGCCGGGCGAAACGGCCGAAGCGGTTGTCACGGGCCCGGTAGCGCCAGTCGACGAAGGTGCCGGGATCGGTGCCGAGGGCGACGACGTGGCCGTTGCGGGTCGTCACCTCCTCGCCGAGCATGATCAGCAGGTCGTCCCCGGCCTCCGGCGCCCAGTGCGCGTGCGCCGCGTGCGTGTTGTGCTCGGAGGAGTTGATGAAGTCCAGGCCGGCCGCGCGCGCGAGCGCCGCGATCTCGGCGAGGGTGTAGCGGCCGTCGGAGTACACGGAGTGCAGGTGGCAGTCGCCCCGGTACCAGGCACGGCCCCGCCCCTTGGCGCGCTCGGGCGGATACACCGGCCGCGCGGTCTCGCCCTGCTCCCCGTACGTCAGCGTGATCGTGATCTCGTACGGCAGTCCCTGCGGAGCCACCGTGTACGGGCCGAGCGCGATGTGCCACACGCCCGCCCGCACCGGCCCGGGGATGTAGCCGGGGGTCGCGTCGTCCGCCCGTACGAAGAACTCCGTACGCGCCCCGCCCGACCAGCCCCTGAAACCCCGGCCCCCGAGGTCGGTGCCGCGGTCGTCGAAGAGTCCGATGTCGAGGGCGTTGCCCTGGGTGCCGGCCGGGACGGCGGGGCGCTCGTAGGTGTAGGCGACGTGGATCTCCCGGACACCGGCCGGGACCTCGACGGGGATGTACACGAAGTCGGGCGAGCCGGGGGGCAGGGTGCCGCGCACCGTCCTCTTCCGCTGCTCCCGGGGCGCCGCCGAGGCGAAGCTCACGCTTCCCAACGTAAGCGCCGCGGCGGCTCCCGTCACGAACACCGCGCGTCTGCCGATCCCGGCGTGGTCGTCCTCGCACATGCTGCTGCTCCCATGTGTCGTCTGCGTCGTCAGTGACATGACATCGGTGGTGCAGGGGTGGTGCGTGCAACCCTCGTATTGAGCCGTGAACTCCCGTACAAGAAAAGGGGGTCGACGGATTGAGAGCGAGAAACCGCGCGGTGGGGGAGCGGGGCCGCGAGGCGGGCCGGTGCGACGGGCCCCACCCTATTGATCACCCCGCTCGTATGCTCGAAGGATGACGACTTCCGAGACCCCCGGAACCGGCTCCTCCGGCCCGACCGGCCACACCGGCCGCACCGGCCCGACCGAGAACTCCCTGCGCCGCGCCCTCAAACGCGCGCGGGACGGCGTCGCCCTCGACGTGTCCGAGGCCGCGGTGCTGCTCCAGGCCCGCGGCGAGCACCTCGACGCGCTCACCGCGTCCGCCGCCCGGGTCCGGGACGCGGGCCTGGAGGCCGCCGGGCGCCCCGGCGTCATCACGTACTCGAAGAGCGTCTTCATCCCGCTGACCCGGCTGTGCCGGGACAAGTGCCACTACTGCACCTTCGTCACCGTCCCCGGCAAGCTGCGCCGCGAGGGCCACGGGATGTTCATGTCCCCCGACGAGGTCCTCGACATCGCCCGGCGCGGCGCCGCCCTCGGC
The DNA here is from genome assembly GCF_049974565.1 of Streptomyces sp. WG5. Classification (NCBI taxonomy): domain Bacteria; kingdom Bacillati; phylum Actinomycetota; class Actinomycetes; order Kitasatosporales; family Streptomycetaceae; genus Streptomyces; species Streptomyces sp. WG5. The sequence continues at coordinate 204,511 of NZ_JBNGGC010000011.1, forward strand.
TGCAAGGAAGCGCTGATCACCCTCGGCGACAAGCCCGAGGACCGCTGGCCCCAGGCGCGCGAGTGGCTCGACGCGCACGGCTACGACGACACGATCGCCTACGTCCGCGCCATCTCGATCCGCATCCTGGAGGAGACGGGCCTCCTCCCGCACCTCAACCCCGGCGTCCTGACCTGGACGGACTTCCAGCGCCTCAAGCCGGTCGCCCCCTCCATGGGCATGATGCTGGAGACCACCGCCACCCGCCTGTGGTCCGAGCCCGGCGGCCCCCACCACGGCTCCCCGGACAAGGAACCGGCCGTACGCCTGCGCGTCCTGGAGGACGCCGGCCGCTCCTCGGTCCCCTTCACCTCCGGCGTCCTCATCGGCATCGGCGAGACCTACGAGGAACGCGCCGAGTCGCTGTTCGCCCTCCGCAAGGTCTCCCGCGCCTACCACGGCATCCAGGAACTGATCATCCAGAACTTCCGCGCCAAGCCGGACACGGCGATGCGCGGCATGCCGGACGCGGAGCTGGACGAGCTGGTCGCCACGGTGGCCGTCGCCCGGCACATCATGGGCCCGTCCGCCTGCCTCCAGGCCCCGCCCAACCTGGTGGACTCGGAGTACGAGCGCCTGATCGGCGCCGGCATCGACGACTGGGGCGGGGTCTCCCCGCTCACCATCGACCACGTCAACCCCGAGCGCCCCTGGCCGCAGATCGACGAACTCGCCGAGAAGTCCCGCACGGCCGGCTTCGCACTGCGCGAACGCCTCTGCGTGTACCCGGAGTTCGTGCGCCGCGGCGAACCCTGGCTGGACCCGCGCCTGCGCCCGCACGTCGCGGCCCTCGCCGACCCGGCGACGGGGCTGGCCCGCGAGGACGCGACGGTCGAGGGCCACCCGTGGCAGGAACCGGACGAGGCGTTCACCGCGACCGGCCGAACCGACCTGCACACGGCCATCGACACCGAGGGCCGTACGTCGGACCGCCGCGACGACTTCGACGAGGTGTACGGCGACTGGGGCGCCCTGCGCGAGGCCGCCGCCCCCGGCATGGCACCGGAGCGCATCGGCACCGACGTGCGCCAGGCCCTGGCGACGGCGGCCGACGACCCGACGAAGCTGACGGACGACGAGGCCCTCGCCCTGCTGCACGCCGACGGCCCGGCGCTGGACGCCCTGTGCAAGGTGGCCGACGACGTGCGGAAGTCCGTGTCGGGCGACGACGTGACGTACATCGTCACCCGGAACATCAACTTCACCAACGTCTGCTACACCGGCTGCCGCTTCTGCGCCTTCGCCCAGCGCCGCACGGACGCCGACGCGTACACGCTGTCCCTGGAGCAGGTCGCCGACCGCGCGCAGCAGGCCTGGGACGTGGGCGCGGTCGAGGTCTGCATGCAGGGCGGCATCCACCCGGACCTGCCGGGCACGGCGTACTTCGACATCGCGAGGGCCGTCAAGGAACGCGTCCCCGGCATGCACGTGCACGCCTTCTCGCCCATGGAGGTCGTCAACGGCGCGACCCGCACCGGGATGTCCGTCCGCGAGTGGCTGAGCGCGGCGAAGGAGGCGGGCCTGGACTCGATCCCGGGCACGGCGGCGGAGATCCTCGACGACGAGGTCCGCTGGATCCTGACCAAGGGCAAGCTGCCCACGGCGACGTGGATCGAGATCGTCGAGACCGCGCACGAGCTGGGCATCCGCTCCTCCTCGACCATGATGTACGGCCACGTCGACCAGCCCCGCCACTGGCTGGGCCACCTGCGCACCCTCGCCGGCATCCAGCAGCGCACGGGCGGCTTCACGGAGTTCGTGACGCTCCCCTTCATCCACACCAACGCGCCGGTGTACCTGGCGGGCATCGCGCGGCCGGGTCCCTCCGTGCGCGACAACCGCGCGGTCACGGCGATGGCCCGCCTCCTCCTCCACCCGCACATCCCCAACATCCAGACGAGCTGGGTGAAACTGGGCGCGGAGGGTGCGGCGGAGATGCTCCGCTCCGGTGCGAACGACCTCGGCGGCACGCTGATGGAGGAGACGATCTCCCGGATGGCGGGTTCGTCGTACGGCTCGTACAAGTCGGTCAAGGACCTGATCGCCGTAGCGGACGCGGCGGGCCGCCCGGCGAGGCCCCGGACGACGCTGTACGGCGAGGTGCCGCGGGAGCGGCAGCTGGCGGCGACGGCGTCGGACGGCCATCTGCCGCGGCTGCTGCCGGTACTGGACTGAATTCCGGGCAGCGGCAGGGGCACGGGCCGCCCGCAGTACGATGATCGGGCCCCCGGTGTGTCGGGGTTCTCGTAGCTGAGGAGATGCGTGCCCGTGCCAGCCCGACTTCCCTCGTGGGCCTGGGTCTCCGGCCTGACCGTGGGGGCGATCGCGGCGGTGACCGTCCTGGCCGTACAGGCGGACCAGGGCCCCCACCCCACCGCCTCGGTCGCCAGGCCGAGCCCGTCGGTGTCGGCCGAGGCGCAGCCGACGCCGAAGGAGACCGCGCCGGCCCGGGTACCGGACGGCTCCGGCACCGGGCGGCGCATCGTGTACTCGCTCGACCAGAAGCGGGTGTGGCTGGTCGACGCCAGCGACGCCGCGCGGCGGACGTTCACGGTGTGGCCGGGCACGGTCAGCCCCGACCCGGGCACCTACACGGTCGGCACCCGCAGCAAGGGGGCCACGACCGGCTCCGACGGCGTGCGGATCGAGCAGATCGTCTACTTCGCCCAGGAGGACGGCGTCTCCGTCGCCTTCTCCAACGCCGTCGACGGCTCCTCGCCGCCTCCGCCCGCCTCCGGAGCGAAGACGGGCGGCATACGGCTGCACAAGGCCGACGGCACGGCGGTCTGGGCGTTCGCGACGACCGGCACGAAGGTCACGGTCGTCGGCTAGCGTCCTCCTGTCCGAACGGCAGGTGCGCGACGATCAGCACGACCCCGCTGAGCAGGAAGACCCGGGTCGCCGCTTCCAGCCCGTTCCAGTCCGCCGACTGCCACATCGCGAACCACTCCCCGCCGATGCCGATGAACCCCGCCCCGAAGAGCAGCATCAGCATGAGCGTGCCGTAGGTGGTCATGCGTCGTGCGGGGGCGTGGTCGCTGCGTATCCAGAGCCAGGTCGCGTAGATCAGCACCAGTGCGGCCACCGTCTCCCACACGATGATCGCGACGTAGGCGGCGTCCTGAACGCCCTTGCTGGTGATCGCCCGCCACATCAGGTCGTCGTCCTTGAAGGTCGTGTCCATCGCGAGGACATGACGCACGAAATCCCGGTTGGTGCCGAAATCGGTGATGTTCCCGAAGGCGACGAGGGCGATGTAGAGGGCGAGGACGGCGGTCAGCACGGTGGCCGCGAGGGAAAGAGTGCGTGGGGTGTTGGACATGGGAGGGATGTTTCCAGGCGCGGCGGGCCCCGAGTGCCGGGTTCACAGATCGTGATCATGCTGAAGTGGTCCGCCGGCGATACGGCTTACGGAAGGGTGTCCTCCTGCGCCGCAGCGGGAACACCATGGTTCCTGATGCGATGGGGAAACGGGGGTCGGGGTGGAGACTGCTGAGCTTGCCGCTGCCGCCATCGGGCTGCTGGCGGCGACGGTGACGGGTGTGGCGACCGGGGTCGGCGAGCGGACGGGCGCGGAGGTCGTCCAGGTCGTCCGGGAGCGTCTGGGTGCCTCCGAACGCGGCCCACGAGACGTCGGTGAACGCCGGCCGGGCGCCGTGGCTCCCCTCGGAGCCGCGGACGTGGACGGTGGCGTCGGCGGGGGCCGATGACATTCTTTCCTCGGCCCTGCCCGCGCCGAGGCCCTCGGCCCCGCCGCCCGCCCCCGGCCCCCTCCGGACCTGCGACGACTGCGACCGAGCCTTCCGCGCCCCGCAACCGGGCGATTGCCGCGACTGCCGCGACTGCCGCGACTGCCGCGACTACCGTGAGGTCCGGGCGGCGGGGCGGGGCGGAGGGCCGCGGAGGCCCACCCCCCTCGCCCATCACGTGAACTTTCGAACCGAATCGTCCTTCAGCCGCTCACATGAGCTCCCCGAGTACGCAGGGCCCGAGAAGTTCACGCTTTCCGACAGGACAGTGCCCCCGCGGCCAGGAGGAGCGCGGCTGCGTTCAGGGCCAGGTAGCCGAGGGGGAACGCGATGTTGTGCCAGACCCGCGTGCGCACGTGCGCGGCCACGGCGCCGACGAAGAAGAGGACGAGACCGACCGCGGCGGCGACGCCGAGCGGCCGGACGCCCAGGAGGCCGATGAGAAGCCCGGCGGCTCCGGCGGCCTTGAGCGCGGCGAGCCCCGGAAGCCACGACGGGGGGACGTCCACCTCGGAGGAGTTGGCGAGGACGAACCGGGCCCGCGCCAGGTCCGCGACGGTGATCCCGGCGTTCGCCGCGATCGCGACGACGGTGACGATCACATAGGCCGTGAACACGTGCCTCTCCTTCCGGCCGGCGCCTTCGCGAGCCCGGCACGACGCGGGCCGCTTCCCTGCCGTCAAGCCTCGTCGTGGCCCGCCGCGGCGTCCAATACCCGCGCCCATAACCTGGCGGCATGGATGTCGACACGCGGTTGCTGCGGTACTTCGCCGCTGTGGCGGAGGAAGGGAGCCTGACCCGGGCCGCCGAGCGGCTGTTCGTCTCCCAGCCCGCGCTGACCAAGCAGATCCGCCGGCTGGAGGCCGGGCTCGGGGTGGAGCTGTTCACGAGGTCGAGGACCGGCATGACCCTCACCGAGCCGGGGCGGGCGCTGGCGCAGCGGGTCCCGGCCCTGCTGGACGGGTGGGAGGCTGCACGGCGCGAGACGAGATCCGCGGCGAGCCGTGCGGCCCGCGTCCTGCGGGTCGGGTTCATCGCCAGTGCAGCCAACGAGGCGACCCAGCCGATCGTCGCGGAGTTCGCCCGGCGCCGGCCCGGCTGGAGGGCCGAGATGCGGCAGGCCGCCTGGTCGGACCCGTCCGCCGGACTCGCGGACTCGGACGTCGACGTGGCCCTGGTACGACTGCCGTTCCCCGGCCAGGACGCGCTGCGGGTGACGGTCCTGTTCGGCGAACCCCGCTGGGCCGCGCTGCCCGGGGCACACCCCTTGGCCGCCCGGGACACGATTCCCTTCCACGACCTGTGGGACGAGCCCTTCGTCGCCGCCCCGGCCGAGACGGGCCGGTGGCGGGAGTACTGGCTGGCCGCGGACGAGCGCGACGGCCACCCGGTGCGCGTCGGCGCGGTCACCGAGCAGCCGGACGACTGGCTCAGCGCGATCGCCAACGGATACGGCGTCGCCCTCGCCCCCGAATCCGCGGCCCGCTTCTACACCCGCCCCGGGGTCGTCTACCGTCCCGTCACCGGGGTGAGCCCCAGCAGGGTCGCGGTCGCATGGGCCCCCGTGGACGACACCAACCCCGTCGTCCAGGACTTCGTCCGCTGCTGCCGGGAGACGCACACCGCCACGTGAACGCATCCACACCGTTCCACCCCTGAACCGGCCGCTCCGTTCGCATACAGTGCTGCACGTCGTACGTACGGACAGTGCCGTAGGGAGGTCCAGGTGGGCGCGACAGCCGGTGCCGTCTGGGGGCGTGCCGAGCAGCAGGACTTCCGCAGCCGGGTACGTGGGACGCTGCTCGGAGCGGCCCTCGGGGACGCCCTCGGGGCGCCCGTCGCCGGGCTGGACCTCGACGGCATCCGCGCGGCGCACGGCCCGCAGGGGCTGGCCGACCTCGCCTCCGCCTACGGCCGGCGCGGTGCCGTCACCCACCTCACGCAGCTCACCTTGTTCTCCGTGGACGGGCTGATCCGCGCGCAGGTACGGCGGGACACCGGCGCCTGGCACCCGCCGACCGACCTCCACCGGGCGTACCGGCGCTGGGCCGCCACCCAGCGGGACTGGGGGCCCGACCTGCGGCGCGAGGAGGACGGCTGGCTGGCCCGAGAGGAGTGGCTGTACGCCCGCCGGGGCGCGACACGCGCGCTGCTGCTCGGGCTCGGCGACGACACGATGGGAACGCCGGACGCGCCGAAGAACCCCGGTGAACGCGGGCCCGAGGCCGCGGCCCGGTCGGCGCCGTTCGGACTCCTGGTCGGCTGGGAGCCGCAACTGGTCGCCCAGCTCGCCGTGGAGTGCGCGGCACAGACCCACGGCCACCCCACCGGCTACCTGTCGGCGGGCGCGTACGCCGTGATCGTGCACGGGCTGGCGCGCGGGGAGAGCCTGGACGGTGCCGTACAACGAGGGCTCGCCCTGCTCGCCGTCCGCCCGGGGCACCAGGTCGTGGCGGACGCCCTGCAGCAGGCGCTGGGCGCGGTACGCCAAGGGCTGCCCACACCGGGGCGCGTGACCGAGCTGATCGGCGAGGGGACGGCGGAGGGCCTGGTGGCCGCCGCCGTGTACTGCGCCCTCGTCGGCGAGGACGTACGGCACGGGCTGCGACTCGCCGTCAACCACGGCGGCCCCTCCGCAGCGACCGGGGCGCTGACCGGCGGACTGCTCGGCGCCCTGCACGGCGAGACCGCGCTCCCCCCGGCCTGGCTGGCCGAACTGGAGGGCCGCCCGACCCTCCTGGAACTGGCCGACGACTTCGCCATGGAGATGACCCAGGGCCCCGCCCTGCACGGCCCAGCGGGATCCTCCCCGGGCTGGCTGAGGCGATACCCGCGGGGTTAGCCGCCCGCCCCCGGCGACAGGCTGGTGGAGCGGGCCGGTGGAGCGGGCTGGGGGAGCGAGCCGGGGTAGCGGGCCGGTGGAGCACGCGGCCTTCTACCGCGGCGCCCTCGGTTCCGATCACGGCCGGTCCCGCTGACCAGCCCGGGTGAGCGCCCGGAACGCCGGGATCGTCCAGGAACCGTCCGAGCAGCCGTACGGGGTCCGCGACTGCGTCTTCCGCGACCCCGCAGGCCACCAGATCCGCATCCAGGACCTGCGCTGAGCCCGGCCGGTGCCCCGACGGCCGGTGCCCCGACCACCGGGGCACCGGCCGCTCAGGCCAGGGTCAGGCCGTCGCCCTGGCCCTGGTCACCGACTAGTCACCCACCCGGCTCCGCCCCACCGCGTCGTCCGCGCCACCCGCAGGCACCGGGACCGCGGCCGCCGCGCCGGAGGTGTCGTCGTCGCCGTCCGTGTTGACCCGCTCGATGATCGCGAGCCGTTCCGGGGTGTCCTCCGGCTTCAGGAAGCCGATCACGACGTACAGGACCAGCGACACGGCCAGCGGGATCGACACCTGGTACTCCAGCGGAACTCCGCCCTCCACGTTCCAGTTGATCGGATAGTTGACCAGCCAGAACGCGAGCAGGCCCATCGCCCAGCTGGTGAGCGCCGCCGTCGGGCCCGAGCGGCGGAAGGGCCGGAGCAGGCCGAGCATCATCGGGATCGCGATCGGGCCCATCAGGCCGGCGACCCACTTGATGACGACGGTGATGATGTCCTTGAACGTCGGCGAGTCGACCTGCGTCGCCACCGCCATCGACAGGGCGAGGAAGACCACCGTCGTCAGCCGCGCCGCCAGCAGCCCGGACCGCCGGCCCCAGGAGCGCGCCCGCACCGAGAGCACCGGCGCCACGTCACGGGTGAACACGGCCGCGATGGCGTTGGCGTCCGAGGAGCACATGGCCATGGTGTGCGAGAAGAAACCGACCACGACCAGACCCAGCAGACCGTGCGGCAGCAGCTGCTCGGTCATCAGGGCATAGGAGTCGGAACCGTCCGGCTTCTGCGACTCCACCAGCAGCGGCGACATCCACATCGGGAAGAACAGCACCAGCGGCCAGACCAGCCACAGCACCGCCGACAGCCGCGCCGACCGCTCCGCCTCGCGGGCGTTGGGCGTGGCCATGTAACGCTGGGCCTGGTTGAGCATGCCGCCGTTGTACTCGAAGAGCTTGATGAACAGATAGGCGAGCAGGAACACCGTGCCGTACGGGCCGACCAGGGGATCGCCGTGGCCCTGCAGCTCGGGCTCGTCCCAGACGCCGAAGAAACCGCCGTGGTCGCCGAGTTCCACGACCACCGTGACGAACATGGCGATACCGGCCAGCAGCTGGATGATGAACTGCCCCAGCTCGGTCAGCGCGTCCGCCCACAGACCGCCGATCGTGCAGTAGATGCCCGTGACGACACCCGTGATCAGAATGCCCTGGTTCAGCGAGATACCGGTGAACACCGACAGCAGCGTGGCGATGGCGGCCCACTTCGCGGCCACGTCCACGATCTTCAGCAGCATGCCGGACCAGGCCAGGGCCTGCTGGGTCGGCAGGTTGTACCGGTTCTTCAGGTACTCCAGGGGAGAGGCCACGTGCAGCCGTGAGCGCAGCCGGTTGATGCGCGGCGCGAACAGCTTGGAGCCGATGGCGATGCCGAGCGCGATGGGGAAGGACCAGGTCACGAAGGACGTGACGCCGTAGGTGTAGGCGATGCCCGCGTACCCGGTGAACATCACCGCGCTGTAGCCCGACATGTGGTGCGAGATGCCGGAGAGCCACCAGGGCATCTTGCCGCCGGCCGTGAAGAAGTCGCTGACGTCGTCGACGCGTTTGTGCGACCAGACACCGATCGCCACCATGACGGCGAAGTAGCCGATGAGCACGGACCAGTCGAGACCGTTCATGTGCCCCCTTCCGGGGTCCGCCTTGTGAACTCCGCTCAGCTGGTTGGCACTTCGCACGAGCGGGGTAGGGGCGAGGCAGGCCGCGAAGTGCCCGCTCATCGTGGTTGCGTCGACGAGGGCACGACAAGAAAGGGGAAGGTCAAGAGGAAGTAAAAATGTTCGGCTTGCTGACCTCGGTTCACCTACATGAACGTCCTGGCGGGTGTCCCGAGGCCGCCTACTTCAGCTCGTCCGGGCAGGGCGTGCCGCGCTTCAGCCCGTACGGCGACGCCAGCCGGTACGTGCCCGCCTCGGGGGCGATCAGCGTCGTCCACGTGTCGCCCTCGGCGGTCTCCTCCGTCTCCATCAGGCAGCCGTTGACGTTGTCGTACGTCTTCGGCGTGCCCTCCGAGCTGTTCTCGGAGGCCTCCGTCTCCTGCGGCGGTTCCAGCTTCTTGCCCTCGGCGTCGACGAGGCTCAGCCACGGCGAGTACGGCATCCGGATCAGGATGCGGCCGGGCTGCTTCACGTCGATCGTCCACTCGTCCTGCTCGGCCCGCTGGACGACCGCGTGGGGCTCCGCCAGCGGCGTCGGGTCGATCACCTCGAACAGCTGCCAGTTGGCGTCCCCCCACACCTGCTTCAGGTACGGCAGACCCCGCTGCAGCAGCTCCCGCTCGCGTTTGCCGCCGTCGCCGTCCGGTTCCCCCTTGGGCAGCACCACGTAGTGCACGGCCCAGCGCTTCAGCCACTCGTGGTAGTTCGCCGAGTTGAGCGTGTCGTCGTAGAAGAGCGGGTTGCGCTCCATGTCGGCCTGGCGGGTCCAGCCGCGGGCCAGGTTCACGTAGGGCGCGAGCGCCGAAGCCTCCCGGTGGGAGCGCGCGGGTACCGCCTCCACCCGGCCCTTCTCCGCACCGACCTCCTGCAACTCGTTGACGAGCGGCGCCAGCTCCCGCGCCCAGGAGGCGGTCGGCTGGGTGTGGACGATGTCGTCGGCCGATTTGAAACCGATCCAGCCGACGAAACCGACGAAGGAGACCACGAGCGCGTACCACTTGCGCGTTCTCGGCACCGTGAACGGCAGCGCCGCCACCAGCGCCACCCCGGCGAAGAGCATCGCGAGGCGCGTGATGTTGGACCCGATCTGCGAGCTGATCAGCCACACCAGCAGCACGGACAGGCCGTAGACCGCCGACGTGATCCGAACGGTCGTCCAGGTGCGCGGCACGAACGCGTACACCAGGCCCGCGTACACGATCGGCAGCACCGCCGAGCCGAAGCCCATCGGCTGCGTGCCGGAGAAGGGGAACAGCACCGCCGACAGCGCGACCACCGCCGCCGGGGCGAGCCCCAGCGACCAGGCGCCCGGGCGGCGCTTCTGCAGGAACAGGGCCACCGCCACCAGGCCCACGAACAGGCCCGCGACCGGCGACGACATGGTGGCCAACGCGGCCAGCGGCGCCGCGCACAGCCCCTTGGCCCAGCGCTCGTACCGCCAGCGGTACGGCCAGCAGAACACCGCGGCGACCGCGCCGAGACCGAACATCATGCCCAGCCCGAACGTCACCCGCCCCGACGCCGCGTTGCCCAGCAGCCCGAACAGGCCCGCCAGCGACGCCCACAACGGGTTGCGGACCACCCGGCTGCGGATCAGGATCATCGTCAGCAGCCCGGCCGACAGCGTCCCCGCGATCATCATCGTCGTCCGCACGCCGAGCGCCGACATCAGGTACGGCGAGACCACGCTGTACGACACCGGGTGCATGCCGCCGTACCAGGCGAGGTTGTACGCCGAGTCCGGGTGCCGGCCGACGAACTCCGCCCACGCGTCCTGGGCCGCGAGATCGCCACCACTGTTCGCGAACGTGAAGAACCAGGCGATGTGGAGCACCCCGGCCAGTGCGGTCACCGACAGCACGGGATGGCGCAGCATGCGCTCGCGCAGGGCCAGGAAGGCGGCCTTCATCGCGGACGGCTCCTCCGGTCCCGCACCGCGGGGTCCGGCGCGCTCCGTACCGGTACGGTCCGGCTCACGGTCGCCGTCCACCGGGCCGTGACCGGCGCCGCCGCTCTTCCCGTCGTCCTTGCGGGGAGCGGGTAGGTGTGGTCGAGGGCCGGCTCCCGAGCCCGGATCGGCGTCGTCGGCGCGTGTCGGCTCCGTAGTGGCCACCTGAAGGCACTCCCCGTGTCCCGTCTTCTGCTTACGGCCGTGTCCCGTTCCCGCGACCGGCGACCTGCCCCGTTTCGTGACGCTAGCACGCACCCCCGCACCGTGGCTTCCTCGCCTCGGCGCCCCTCCGGGCCCCCTCCGGGCCCCTTCCGGGCCTTCCGTGACCTTCCGGGACGCGAACGTCCCCGCGGCCGGGGGGGCCGCGGGGACGGGAGGGCCGGTCCGGCCCGGGCGGGTCAGCCCAGGCGGGTCAGCTTGTCCATGAGGGCGGGCTCCACGAGGTCCTCCTGCAGGGCGACCGGCACCTGCACCGCGCCGGCGGCTCCGCCGTCGCCCACCGTGAGCGTGCCGACCTTCGTGCCGGCCGCGGCCGTGTGCGGCACCTCGTCCGCCGTGAACGTCAGCTTCACCGTCAGCCCCGCCCAGCCGACGGCCGTGACGTCCTTCGTGGCGACGACCGGCGTCCGGCCGCCGAGGCCGTCGTCGACGTACCCGACCACGGAGCCCTTCTTCAGGATCGTCGACGACTCCAGCGTGTCCTGCGCGGCCCGGATCAGCTTGTCGCTGGAGGCCAGCGCGGCACCCAGGATGGTGTTGTCCTTGCCGCCGGCCGGCTGGCGCACCACGGCACCGATGATGGTCCGGGTCTCGCCGCCGATCTCCTTCTTCGCCGCGAAGACGAGGTTGCCGAGCGCGGAGGTGGTGGTGCCGGTCTTGATGCCGACGACGTTGTTGGAGCCCACCAGCTGGTTCCAGTTGGGGTGGTTCTCGCCCTTGTAGTCGTCGTACGACATCTTCGCGGCGACCTCGCGGAACGCGGGCGACTTCATCGCCTCCTTGGCCAGCTTCACCTGGTCCACGGCCGTGCTCACCGTCGTGTCGTTCAGACCCGACGGGTCGGTGTACGTCGTGTTCGTCATGCCGAGGTCCTTCGCGGCGGCGTTCATCTTCGCCACGAACGCCTCCTCGGACCCCGCGTCCCAGCGGGCGAGCAGCCGCGCCACGTTGTTCGCGGACGCGATCAGGATGGCCTCCAGCGCCTCGCGCTCGGAGATCGAGTCGCCCGCGTAGACCTGGACGGTCGACTCGTCCCCCGCGTCCGACTGGTCCTCGGCGGCCTGGTCGATCGGGATCTTCGGCCCCTCGACGCCGCTTCCCAGCGGGTGGTCGCGCAGCACGACGTACGCGGTCATCACCTTGGCGACACTCGCGATCGGCACGGGCTTCTGCTCGCCGGACGAGCCGAACGTGCCGATGCCCTGCACGTCGAGCGCGGCCTGCCCGCTGGACGGCCACGGGATCTCGGGCTTGCCGCCCTCGAAGGTAAAGCTGTCCTGCGCCGTGAGGTCGAGGGTCGGCGTCGGCAGCGCACGCATGGACTGCACGACACCGAGGACGATCACCAGCAGGACGACCAGCGGGGTCCAGATCTTGACCCGGCGCACCGTCGCCCGCAGCGGGGTCTCCGGGGGCGGCGGGGTGTTCGTCAGCTCCGCCAGCAGATCCAGCGGCGGCTTCGGCGGCAGCGGCTGCTGCCTGGTCAGCTCGGGCCCGGCCTGCGGTACGGCGGCGGTGGCGCCGGTACGGGGCGCCTGCGGCGCCTTGGGGGCGGCCTGGGAGGCCTCGGACGCCTTGGACGGGGGCTGCGGGGGCTTGCGCGTCGCCGGGTCGTCCGGGTGCCGGAGGGCGACGAACTTGCTGGTCCGCTCGGAGTCGGTCTCGGCACCCCCGCCGGTCTTCGCGGGCGCGGTCTTCCTGGGCGCGGATGCGGCGTCGCCCAGCTTCAGCATGGTCGTCGGCTGGTCGACGGCGGGCGCGGAGGGCCGCGGGGTCGTGAAGACGGCGGTGGGCTGATCGACGGGGTGCTCGTCGTCAACGCCGCCGGCGCCGTCATCGCCGTCGTCCTCGGAGGGGCCCGGCTCGGCCCCGGCAGGGGCGCCGCCGTCCTCGCGCTGCTCCGTGCCCTGCGGCGTGCCGGCACGGCCGCCGGTCCCGCCGTCGGCGGGCTGCTCGGTGTCCGCGGGCGCGTCGGGCGCGCCCGGGGCCGTCCCGGAAGCCGTGCCGGCGTCCGCGGCGGTGGCGCCGCGCCCGTCCTTGGGCGCTTCCGAGTCCCGCCGGCTCTCCGCCGCGGCCCCCGGGCCCGGCGTGCCCGCGGCGCTCGCCCCGGCCTCCACCGGGTCCTCCGGGTCCTCCGAGACCTCAGCGTCTCCCGAGTCCTCAGCGTCTCCCGGATCCCCCGTGTCCCCGAGCCGCGCGTTCGCGGCGGCCCGCTCGTCCGCGGTCACCACCCAGGCGGCGACGGCGTCCCGCAGCCGACCGTCGGTCGGAGCGGCGGGCTCGGCGTCGTCGTCCCCGGCGGAGTTCACCCGGCCGGCGGCCTCGTCCTCGGTCTCTGTCCCGTCCTCGGCGGGGCTTCCCGGTCCGGCGGCCGCCTCCGCCTCCGTCTCGCGCACCGAGAGCACCCGGGTCGCCGTGTCGACGCTCCCGCGGGCCCCGGCGGACCCCGTGGACGCCGAGGACTTCGCGTCCTCCCGTGCCACTGCCAGCCGCGGATCACGCGTCTCGCTCGCCTCGGTCCTGGCTTCGGGAACCGGGCCCACGCTCCCCGACGTCGGTTCTTCCGACGACTCGCACTGCTTCGAACTGTCGGGGGACTCGCCCGCCACCGATGCCTCCTCCACGCGCCGCGCACGTTCTGTGTGCGCTACCGAACCATGTACCAGTGTCCTGTGTACGGGTAGAACCCACGCGGTAGACGAGAACGACATACCTACTGGTTCCACTACGAAGCGGTCACGCACCCTCGACAGACCAATGTGAGAGGGGTCACCCTGTCTGTCATCCACGCGGGGAGGCATGGATGGGCAGGAGCCGCAGAACACTTCCGGAGGAGCTTCTGCTGCTGGCGTTGGACCCGACCACGGGTACCACCGCACAGCCGCAGTCGCTCGACCTCGGTCTGGCCGGAGCACAGCTGGTGGAGCTGGCGCTGGCCGGACGGATAGCCCCAGACGGGGATCGTATCGCCGTGGTGGCACCACGGCCGACAGGAGATCCAACACTGGACTGCGCGTTGGAGTTGCTGCGAAGGCGTGGCGCTCCGGTACGGGCGGTCAACTGGATCGGCGGGCCCCGCCTGGGGCTGCGCCAGACCTACCTCTCGCATCTGGAGCGATGCGGCATGGTGCATGCCGTGGAGGGCCAGATGTGCGGGGTGCTGCCGACAACTCGCTACCAGGCGACGGAAACGGCGATCAGCAGGGAGATCAAGGCCCGGCTGGACTCGGCGATCCGCACCGGCGTACCGCCGGACCCGCGGACCGCGGCGCTCGCCGCGCTGGCCCACGCGGTCGGTCTCGGCAAGCACCTCTACCCGGGCAACGAAGGACGCTCGTCACGGTCCCGCCTGCGGGACCTCATCAGGCACGACCCCATGGGCGGACTGGTGGCGCACGCCGTGATGGACGTCCAGAACGGCGTTGCGGCCCAGCCGCGCCGCAGCCCGGCCCCGGCCGGCCGCCAGGCCGCGGGACCGGGAGCCAGGCCCGCCCCGGAACCCGCCCGCGGTGTTCCGGCGCAACCGCGCCACGGATCCATGGCGCGTGCGGTGGCCCATTGAGCCGCACCGCACCGCAGTAACGCACCGCCGCACCACCAGTCCCCTTGTACCCGGTTACGGGAGCCGCGGGTTCGCGCGGGGTGGCGGGGCCGACCGTACGTCCGGCGCGCCCGGACGTACGGAAGGCTCCCGCCGCCCCGCGCGGCCATGTGTGCGGGTGGCACCCCGAACTGGCGTGTACGCGGCGCATATCGACCGTTTCCCAGCGGTAGAAAGCACCTTGGTGGCAGTCTGCTCAGCAGCAGATACGCAAAGTGGCAGTCATGAGTCACGCAGCCGGAGGTGCACGTCCCGTGGCGTCCAATGTCAATCCCACCGTCAGGCGGCGCCGGCTGGGCCAGGAGCTGCGCCGGCTCCGTGAGCTCAAGGGCATGACGGCCGAGGAAGTGGCGGAGCGGCTGCTGGTCTCGCAGTCGAAGATCAGCCGCCTGGAGAACGGCCGGCGCAGCATCAGCCAGCGTGACGTCCGCGACCTGTGCGGGGTGTACGAGGTCGAGGACCAGCGGGTCGTCGATTCGCTGATGCAGATGGCGAAGGACTCGCGCCAGCAGGGCTGGTGGCACGCGTTCGGGGACATCCCCTACAGCGTCTACATCGGTCTGGAGACCGACGCGGAGTCGCTGCGGACGTACGAACCCCAGATCATCACCGGCCTGTTGCAGACCCGGCCGTACGCCGAGGCGCTCATCCAGGGCGCCCTGCCCGAGACGTCGGTCGCGGACATCGAGAAACGGGTCCAGGTCCGCATACGGCGCCAGGAACGCATCTGCGCCGACAACAACCCGCTGCGGCTGTGGGTGGTCCTCGACGAGGCCAGCCTGCGCCGGGTGGTGGGCGGCAAGCAGGTGATGCGGGAACAGCTGGAGCACGTCGCCGAGATGTCGCAGCTGCCGCACATCACCGTGCAGGTGCTGCCGTTCGACGTCGGGGCGCACCCCGGTATCAACGGTCAGTACTCGATCCTGGAGTTCGCCGACGCGGCCGACTCCAGCGTCGTGTACATCGAGGGCGTGACCAGCGACCTGTACCTGGAGAAGGCGCAGGACGTGCAGAAGTACACGGTGATGTACGAGCACCTGCGAGCCCAGGCGCTGAACGTGGAACAGTCGCGGCAGCGCATCGAGGATGTGGCCAAGGACTACGCCCGCTGACAAGGCGGCGGGATGTTACACCCCGATAGGTGGTATGGGAAGTGTCGTCTGGATATGCCATCCGGTCGGGTGAATGGCTGCTCCGATCGGCGAGGTCAGCGAGTAGCGTCGATCACGCCAAAGATCACGTGTCATTGGCGTAAACCGCGCTGCGGCCCAGCGGGCGCGCGGCACGGCGACAGTACTCAGCAACTCGCCATCGGAGCAGACATGGCAATTCTTCAGGGCGCCACGGAATCATGGACCAAGTCCTCCTACTCCGGAGGAAACGGTGCGTGCGTCGAGGTCCGGTCACCGCTCGTGGCGGCACTCGCCGTACGCGACTCGAAGGTCACCGAGGGCCCGGTCCTGGCGTTCCCCGCCGACGCGTGGAACGCCTTCGTGACCTCGGTCAAGAAGTAACGACTCCGCGCGCCGTCCGCCGGCACCGCCGACGGAGCCCTCTCGACCAGCTCGCCGACCTTGCCGAGAGGGCTCTGTTCAGTACTGACCGTCCGTCACCCGGCCTCGCCCCCGCCTCAGCGCACGGGGAAGGCGATGTCACACACCGGGTCCTCGGGGCCCGCCGCGTCCCAGTCGGCGAAGTACACCTCACGGCACGGACCCGCCACCGTCAGGCCCTGAGCGGCGATCCACTCCTCCACCGCCTCGAAGGCCGCCAGGATCTGCGGATGGGCCACCTGCGCCTTGGCGATCCGGGTGCAGGCCAGCCGCCGGGCCGGCTCCACCCGCACCCGCGTCTGCCAGGCCCGCCCCCGCTCCTCGCACCACGCCCGGGCCGCCGCCTCGTCGGCGACCGGCACGCACGACTCCGCCGGGCCGTCGCTCTCCATCGACACCTCGGCGTGGTACACGACGAACGGCGCCGCCGTCACACCCCCGCAGTCCCGGGCCGCCTCCTCCAGCCGGGTCAGCGATCCACCGATCCACGCCGGCAGCTCGTCCGCCAGCGTGTGCCGGGTCTCGCTGATCACCACCCGCTCGGGCACGTCCACCGTCTCGACCACGAATGTCCCGTACATCTCGGAACTCCTCCCCGAAAGACGTCCACGGAGGTAGTCGACGAGCGTCCGCTGCCCGGCCACCCGGGCCTCCACTCCCGCCCAGTAGGCGTCGAGCAGAACGGCGGCCCCGGGGCCGTCCGCCCGCACCACCTCCGCGACCTCCGCGAGCGGCATGTCCAGCTGGCGCAGCAGGGCCACGAGCCGGGCGCGTTCGATCCGGCGGGTGCGGTAGTAGCGGTAACCGGTGGCCTCGTCCACATGGTCGGGCACCAGCAGGCCCATACGGTCGTAAAGCCTGAGTGCCTTGGCCGACAGCCGGGCCCGCGCGGCGAACGCCCCGATGGCCAGCAACTCGTCGTCGCGTGCATCGTCCACGTCGTCATCCTCCGTCACCGGGCGGCCTCTCCGCCCGGCAACGAGGACGCTCGGGCCTGCCCCAGGGGCAAGGTCAACCAGCCGGCCCGGACCCGTGCGATCAGTCCGCCAGCCGCTCCTCCACGGCCGCCACGACCTCGGCCGACTCCGGCTCGGTCTGCGGCGAGAACCTCGCGGCGACCTTGCCGTCCCGCCCGATCAGGAACTTCTCGAAGTTCCAGCGAATGTCCCCGCTGTGCCCGCCGGCATCGGCGAAGCCGGTCAGCCGGTCGTACAGCGGATGCCGGCCCTCCCCGTTGACCTCCGCCTTCTCGGTCATCGGGAAGGTGACGCCGTACGTCGCCGAGCAGAACTCGGCGATCTCGTCGGCGCTGCCCGGCTCCTGGCCCATGAACTGGTTGCAGGGCACGCCGAGCACGGTGAAGCCCCGCTCCGCGTACCGCTCGTGCAGCCGCTCCAGACCGGCGTACTGCGGGGTGAGCCCGCACTTGGAGGCCACGTTGACCACCAGCACGACCCGGCCCGCGTACTGGGCGAGGTCGGCGGACCCGCCCTGGAGGGCGCCGATCTCGACGTCGAGGGGGAGGCCGTCGTGGTGCTGCGCGTTCTTTTCGGAGGTCGTCATGAGCGGATGCTAGCCCCGCGCCGGACCACGACGGCCCTGCCCCGCCCACCCGCTCCGGCGCCCACCCGCTCCGACCGCGTCTCCGCCCGGCCGTGTCCCCTCCCGGCCATGTCATCCCCCGCGTTCGCCCGCCTCGACGAGCACCTCCCCGGCCGCCGTCCGCGAGTAGAGCACCGACCGGCCCGCCCGCCGCCGCTCCACCAGCCCCGCGTCCAGCAGCACCCGCAGATGCCGTCCGACCGAACCGAGGCCCTGCCCGGTCACCCCGACCAGCTGACTGGTGCTCATCGGGGAGCCGAGCAGCACCAGCACACCCGCCCGGGCCGGCCCGAGCAGCGCGCCCAGGGCCGCGGGCACGACCCGTGCGCCGCCGTCCGCGAGGACACCGGCACACGGGTAGACCACCGCGTACCGCTCCGCCTCCTCCCACGACACCCAGCCGTGCCGCTGCGGGGTGATCGGTACGAGGACCAGCTCCGCCCCGGAGAGCTCGCGCGGCGGATACGCGTTCAGGTTGACCTGGAGCCGGCTGTCACCGAGCCAGCGCGTGCCCGGCCGCAGGGTGTCCAGCGCGGCCGCCCAGCCTCCCCGGCTCACCTGTGCGATCCGTGCGACGACATCGGCCTCCAGGACACGGCGGCGCCGGTCCCAGTCCGGCCGTACGGCCTCGTCCCAGACGTACTCCAGCAGCGCGGCGGCGCGTTCGGGCAGGTCGTCGCGGTGCAGGGCGGCGGGGAGCGGACCGGCGAGGGAGACGCGGAGATCCGCCCTGGCCTCGTCGGGGTGGGCCGCCCGTACCCGGGCGACGCCCTCCTCGAAGGTCTCGCCCTCGCGCGGGGCGGGGGTGAGGAAGTCGGCGATCCACTCCCGGCCGATCCCCGAGCGGACGAGCAGCGCGGTCACCGGATCGCCCGCCAGCCGACGCCGGTAGGCGGGCAGGTGGGCGTCCCGCCAGGCCCGTTCGCCCGGATGCCCGGCCACGCCGGAGTGCAGCAGCTTCAGACAGGCGAAGGTCTCGGCGAGCGGCGAGAGGACGAAACGGCTGCGGGCGAGCGTGTCGGCGTTGATCTGCCACCAGCCCATACCACCCCGCCCCCCTCGGCGCTCCCCCACCTTTCGCGTCCACGCGAAACAATAACGGCGGGTCTCCGGGCCGCCGCAGACTCCCCGCATGCCAGACACGAGCCGCAGAAGCTACGCGGACCTCTTCCGCACCCCCGAGTTCAGTCCTCTCTTCCTCTCCTCCTCGGCGGGCATCGCCGCCCAGACGGTGAGCGGACTGGCGCTCGGCACACTGGTGTTCCGGGCGACCGACTCGCCGCTGCTGTCCGCGGTGAGCATGTTCGGCCCCTCGCTGGCACAGGTGCTGGGCGCCACGCTCTTCCTCTCCGGCGCCGACCGGCTGGCCCCGCGCGCGACGCTGGCGGGCCTCTCGCTCGCCTTCGCCGCCGCCACCGCGGCCCTCGCGCTGCCCGGCCTGCCGGTCTGGGCGATGCTCGCCATCGTCCTCGCCGAGGGGCTGATCGCCTCGCTCGGCGGCGGAGTCCGCTGGGGCCTGCTGAACGAGATCTGCTCCCAGGGCGGCGAGAACGGGTACCTGACGGGGCGTTCGCTCTTCACCATGATGAGCGGCGTCATGCAGATCTCCGGATACGCGGCCGGCGGCGTCCTGGTGACCCTGCTGTCACCGCGCCTGTGCCTGCTGCTCGCGGCCGTCCTGTACGGCACCGCGGCGGGCCTCGCCCTCCGGCTGACCCCCCGCCCGCCACGCGCCACCGGCCGCCCCTCCGTGGCCGCCACCTGGCGCACCAACGCCCGGCTGTGGTCCTCCGCGCCACGTCGGCACGTCTATCTCGCGCTGTGGATCCCCAACGGCCTCGTCGTCGGCTGCGAATCGCTGTACGTCTCCTACGACCCCCGCGCCGCGGGCACGCTGTTCTCCTGCGCCGCGCTGGGCATGCTGGCCGGGGACGTGGCGGTCGGCCGCCTGCTGCCGGCCAGGCTGCGCCCGCGCCTCGGCATCCCGCTGCTGGTGCTGCTGGCCGCCCCGTACCTCGTCCTCTTCCTGCGCCCGCCGCTGCCGCTGACGGCCGTACTCGTCGGCCTGGCCTCCGTCGGCTTCGGCGCGAGCCTGGTGCAGCAGGAGCGCCTGGTCGCCCTGACCCCCGGCGAACTCTCCGGGCACGCCCTCGGGCTGCACTCCGCCGGGATGCTCACGATGCAGGGGGTCGCCGCCGCACTGGCGGGCACGGTGGCCCAGTTCAGCTCCCCGGCGACGGCGATGACCGTGATGGCGGCCGGATCGCTCGCGGTGACGCTCACGCTGACGGTGGCGAGCCGACGGGACGCGGCCGACGGAGGCCTGCTGCCGAGGCGGGTGGCAGGGGCGGTGTGATCTCGCGGACCGGACTGCACCGGACCGGACTGCACTGGACCGGAGGCACCGGACCGGACTGCACCGGACTGCACCGGACCGGAGGAACCGGACCGGCCCGGACGGGACCGGACTCTCGGCCTCGATTGGGTTAAGGACTGCTCCGGAACCCCTGCGTGAGCAAACCCTTGCATAGTCTAAGAGACTGGGGGAGGGGCGCCTGAGAACAGGGAGAAGGCGACTCCTGAGCGCTGCGACACCGGAGTAGTCATGACCGCGAAGAAGCCGCCGGCCAGTTCCAGGACGCTGTCCTGGATGCCTGTGGCGGCCATGGTCGTGGTCGCCGTCGTGGACATCACGGCCGGTCCGGGGGTGGGGCTCCTGCCCCTGGTGTCGCTGGGCCCGGCCTTCGCCGGCCTGGTCGGCGGCTGGCGGCGCACGGCCGTGATCGGACTGGTCGCGCTGCTGCTCTGCGTCGGCCTCGGCCTGTACAACGGGCTCTTCGACCGCCCCCGCGGCTACACCGCCATGGCCTCCGTGACCGGGGTGACCGGCGTCGGCATCGCGGCGGCCGTGATGCGCACGCGCCGGGAGGCGGAGCTGGCCAGCGTGCGGTCGATCGCGGAAGCGGCCCAGCGGGTTCTGCTGCGCCCGGTGCCCCTGACCGCGGGCCCGCTGCACGCGGCCGTCTCGTACACCTCGGCGCTCGCCGAGGCACGGATCGGCGGGGACCTGTACGAGGTGGTGGCCTCCCCGCACGGCGTCCGGGTGATCGTGGGCGACGTGCAGGGCAAGGGCCTGGCCGCGGTGGAGACCGCGGCCAGGGTCCTCGGCGCCTTCCGGGAGGCGGCCTACGACGAGAAGGACCTGGTCGGGCTCGGGGAGCGGCTGGAACGCAGCGTCGCCCGCGAGCTGGAGGACGAGAAGTTCGTGACCGCGATCCTCGCCGAGATCGGCCACGACCACCGGGTCGTCCTCCTCAACTACGGCCACCCGGCCCCGATGATCGTCCACCGCGACGGCACCGCCGACTTCCCGGAGCCGCCGGCCTACGCCCTCCCGCTGGGGCTGGCCGCGCACGGCGCCCCCGGCCCGGAGCCGTACCCGGTTCCCTTCACCCCCGGCGACCAGCTGCTCCTCTACACCGACGGTGTCACGGAGGCCCGGGACGAGAAGGGCGGCTTCTACCCGCTCGCCGAACGCGCCCACCTCCTGAAGGACCCCGACGTCCACCACGCCCTGGACGCCCTCCGCGAGGACCTGGTACGGCACGCGGCGGGGCCGCACCACGACGACGCGGCGATGCTGCTGCTGCGGTACCAGGGCCACGACGGAGAAGGGGCCGCCCCTCCGTGACGGCCCCGGAGGACGGCCCCCGGCCCGTCTCAGGCGCGGCGCGCCCCGGCGGACGCCATCCCGAGCCAGGTGTGCGGGTTGCCCTCCCAGCACCAGCCGAGCTTCGGGGCCTTCTGGCTGATCCAGATCGCCGGGACCCGGCGGTCACCGGAGCGTGAACCGCCCAGCGAGAAGCACTTGTTCTTGACCAGGATCTGCGGCGTGTGCGTCATCAGCGCGATGCCCTCCTCGATGGTGAGCAGACTCCGGCCCCGCCCGGCGACGGCGGCCATCGCGTCGCTGGGGACGACTCCGCAGAACTCCTCCCCGCGCTCGACGTCGAAGAGCAGGTGGACACCGTCCCGGCCGGGCGGCCCGGCCTCCTCGGTGGCGACGAACCGCTCCAGGGAACCGGGTTCGAAGGTGCGGTCGACGAACCCGGGCAGCCGGCCGCCGTGCAGGGTGGTCAGCGGCATGGTCTGCTCGACGGGGGCGAGTGCGCGGGTGACGACCAGGACGAAGGGCACCCGGCCCGTACCGGCGGGGTCGTACTCCTGGCCCGGGTCACCCGTGTGGGCCACGGCCTCGGCGCGCAGCGGCGCCACCAGCTCGGCGAACTGCTCCGGAGTGCGCCCGGAGAACGCCGGGTAGCCGAGCGCGGTGAGCGTGCGGACCTGCCGGTCGAACTCGGCGGCGGCGTCGAAGGCGGCAGCGTCGAAGTCGGGGGTGCCGGAGGCCGGGGCGCCGGAGGAAGCGAGGTGCGTCTGGTCGGTCACGCGAGGTTCTCCTTCGTGGCGATGGTCTCGATGTCGGCCGGGCTGCCCGACATGATCGTCCGGGCGTGGCGGGTGACCAGCCCGACCGGCCAGTCCCACCACGCGGCCCGCTGGAGCCGCGCGATGTCCTCGGCGTCGTACCGGACGCGGATGGGCCGGGCCGGATTGCCGCCGACGATCGTGTACGGCGCAACGTCCGAGGTGACCACCGACCCCGCGGCGACGATCGCCCCGTCCCCGATGCGCACGCCGGGCATGACGGTGGCGCCGTAGCCGAACCACACGTCGTTGCCGACGACCGTGTCGCCGCGGCTGGGCATGCCGGTGACGAGGTCGAGGGTGGCCTCGGCCCAGGCGCCGCCGAACATGGTGAACGGGAACGTCGACACACCCATGGCCGGGTGCTCGGCCCCGGCCATCAGGAAGCGGGTGCCGGAGGCGATCGCGCAGTACTTGCCGATGACCAGCTTCTCCGGACCGTAGGCGTAGAGCACGTTGCGGGTCTCGAAGGCGGTGGCGTCGTCGGGATCGTCGTAGTAGGTGAAGTCGCCGACCTGGATGCGTTCGTCGGTGACGAGCGGCCTCAGGAGGACGACCCGCGGATGCTGGGCGAGCGGGTGGAGGACGCCGGGGTCGGGAGTGGCACCGGGGGCGGTCACGCGGGGACCTCGATTCTGGCCAGGGAGCCGGTTTCCAGGGCGCACCACAGGGCGCCGCCGTGCTGGGTGATGCCGTGCGGTGCGCTGTCGGAGCGGGAGAGCGCGTACGAGGTGACGCGGCCGTCGACGGTGATCCGGCCGACCCGCCCACCACCCCACTCGGTGAACCACAGCGCCCCGTCGGGCCCCGCGGCGATGCCGGCGCCGTCACCGGTGCCGTTCCCCTCGATTAATTCATTCATCGGAGGGAACTTTACGCACGAGCGATACTGACTGTCAACGCAAAAATACATCAGGGGTAAGATTCCCTCATGGATCCGAACACACCGACGGAGCTGGGTCTCCGTGAGACCAAGAAGCGCGAGACGCGGCAGCTGATCTCCGACCGGGCGACCAGGCTCTTCATCGAGCGGGGCTTCGAGCGCACGACCATCGCCGAGATCGCCGACGCCGCCCGCGTCGCCAAGAAGACGGTGACGAACTACTTCCCGCACAAGGAAGACCTGGCCCTCGACCACCAGGACGAGTTCGTCGCCGCCCTGGCCGGCACGGTCGCCGCGCGCGAGCCGGGCGAGACCCCGCTGACGGCCCTGCGCACCGCCTTCCTGGCGGCCGTGGAGGCCCAGGACCCCGTCGCGGGCTTCGCCGGCCCGGCCTTCACCCGCATGATCGCCGACAGTCCCACCCTCACCGCCTGCCTGCGCGGCCTCCACGACCGGAGGGAGGACGCGCTGGCCGCGGTCCTGGCCGGATCGACGGCCACCCCACCCGACGACATCACGCCCCGCACGGCCGCGGCCCTGCTGGGCGGAGTCCACCGCGTCCTCTTCACCCGCATCCAGGAACTGACGCTGGCCGGGCACACGAACCCGGAGATCGCGGAGGTCCTGACACGGGAGGCACCGCGCGCCTTCGACCTGCTGACACCGGCCCTCGCGGAGTACGGGCGGGCCTAGCGGGTGCGCGTTCGGATCTTGCCGGGGTCGCGGGGTCGCGGGGTCCGGCACGTGCTCCCGCACTGCCCGAAGGGCGTGGGCGGTGCCCCCAGCGGCGTCACCGCCGGCCGCCAGGGCTCCGCCCGGTCGCCCGCCCCCGCCTCGCAGTGCACGCACCGGACCCCGCTCGGGCCGTCGCAGGGCACCGTTGCCCGGGGCCGGCCCGATCCGAACGGCACCCCCTGTCTAGAACCCGGTCCAGGGCCGGAGCTTCTCGGGGTTCCGCACTCCCCAGATGCGCGTGATCCGGTCACCGGTGACGTCGAACGACATCACCGCCACGGTGGCATCCTCCAGCCGCAGCACCAGACCGGGCCGGCCGTTGACCGTACGCTCCAGCAGCACCAGGCCGGGTGCCCGCTCGGCGAGCTCGACGAGGTGGCGCGCGACCCGCTCGCCGCCTTCGACCGGGGCGAGCGCCGCCCTGACGCGGCCGCCGCCGTCGCTGATCGCCGAGACCCCGGGGTCGAGGAGGCCGATGAGGGCGTCGATGTCCTTGGCGTCCCAGGCCCGCCGGAAGTCCCGGACGACACGGGCGCGCTGGGCGGCCGGAGTCGCCGGAGCCCGCGACGCGCGCAGGCGGCGGCGGGCCGAGGTGGCCAGCTGCCGGCATGCCGCCGGCGTACGGCCGACGATCTCCGCCACCTCGGCGAAGGGGTAACGGAACACGTCGTGAAGGACGAACGCGACACGTTCGGCGGGGGTCATCGAGTCGAGCACGACGAGGAAGGCCATGGTGATCGACTCGTCGAGGGTGACGTGGTCGGCCGGGTCGGCGGCCCGGCCGCCAGGCCGCCCGTCGGCCCACTCCGCGGCGTCCGGCAGCGGCTCCGGGATCCACTCGCCCACGTAGCGCTCGCGCCGGGCCCGGGCCGAGCCGAGCTGGTCGAGGCAGATGCGGCTCGCGACCTTCGCCAGCCAGCCGCCGGGGGCCTCGACGGCCTTCTGCTGCTGCGGTGACATGGCGTACCAGCGGGTGTACGTCTCCTGCACGACGTCCTCGGCGTCGGTCAGCGAGCCGAGCAGCCGGTACGCGAGATTGATCAGCCGGCGTCGTTCGCTCGTGATCGCGCCCAGGCCCGGATCGAGCGGTCCGTCTCCTGGCTCCGACTGGGTCTTCATGGTGTTGCCGCTCCCTTGGCCGCGTCCGCCGTCACCAGTACGACGAGACAGCCCTCCGAAACGTGAGGCGGGGGCGCCACCTCACAATCCGCGGGGCCGCCTCGTCGTACTGCCAAGACCAGCACGGTCCCGCTCACCCCGTCGCCACGGGGTGGGAACGGCTACGCGGCACAAAGGGGAGATCAGATCACCATGGACGCCCGTCTCGACTTCTTCGCCCACCCGGGCTCGGCCACGTTCCTGAAGCACATCGTCTCGGCGGGCAAGGCGCTCGCGGCCTCGGCGCTGCCGCCGGCGACACGGGAACTGGTACTGCTCCGCGTCAGCCAGATCAACGGCTGCGGCTTCTGCGTCGACATGCACACCAAGGACGCCGTGCACGCCGGGGAGACCCGGCAGCGCGTCGACCTGGTGGCCGTATGGCGGGAGGCCACGGTGTACACCGACGCCGAGCGCGCCGCCCTGGAGCTGGCCGAGCAGGGCACCCGCATCGCCGACGCCGCCGGCGGCGTCCCCGACGAGGTCTGGGCGAACGCGGCCAAGCACTACGACGAGGACCAGCTCGCCGCCCTGGTGTCGGTCATCGCCCTGATCAACGCGCTCAACCGGCTGAACGTCATCGTCCAGCGGCCCGCGGGCGACTACCGGCCCGGCCGGTTCGCGTGACCGGCGCCCCCGTACGCCCCGAACCGGCGCACGACGACAGGAGGGACCGAGCATGGCAGCCACCACCAGCCTCAGCGACCTGACCGGCGACTACGTCCTCGACACCGCCCGCACCCGCATCGGGTTCGTCGCCCGGCACACGCTGGCCACCAGGGTGCGCGGGCGGTTCGACGAGTTCGAGGGCGGTGCGCGACTGGACGGCGATCACCCGTCGAGGTCCGGCGTACGGCTCCTGATCCGGGCGAGCAGCATCCGGACCGGCAACCCGCGGCGCGACGACATGCTGCGCGGCACGTTCCTGGCCACCGAACACCACCCGGCCATCACCTTCGCCTCGACCGCGGTGGAGCAGGTCGGCCAGACCCACTACAAGGTCACCGGCGACCTGGGCATCCGCGGCGTGACCGCCCCGGTCACCGTGGACATCGAGGTGACCGGCGACGACAGCGATCCGCAGGGCAACCTCCGGGTCGCCCTCAAGGGCGGCGCCACCATCGACCGCACCGACTGGGGCGTGAACTGGAACGCCGCGACCGGTGCCCTGGTCAGCCCGAAGGTGGTGCTGGAGTTCGACCTCAGCGTGGTCCGGCGACAGCCCTGACCCGGGCGGGTCCGGGGACGTTACCGGCGTACCGGCGTACAAGCTGTCACTCGGATGGACCGAAATCTGTCATGGCTGCTGTAGACATGCGGCAGAGATCGGTTTAGCGTGTCTGTTGTAGCCAGGAAGTCAGTGAGGCGTGGCAGACACGAACTGCCCGCATGCAGGACAGAGGTTGTGCACGGCGGTGGAGTGGCGGGGCCGGAGCAGGTACCGGGGTCCCCTCGCTGGCCGCCGGGCGGGTGGCCTTGTCAGGGCCGTCGGCAGTACGCAGTTCCGCAGTACCAGCAGTACCAAGAGGTTCAGCAGAAGGAAGAGAGAAGGAGGCGGACGCCATCAGGATCGCCCGGGCGAGAACGGTCCGCCCGGGTACCGCAGGCCCCGGAACGGAAGGTGGTCACACGGTCACGCATCCGCGATCCCCGCACTCTCCGCCCCCCGTCGGGGGCCGGTGCGGAAACAGAAGGCCGGCATCGCATTAGCCGGTCGGTGGTGTTACAAATCCCTCGGGGCCTTGGTGCCGTACGGCACCAAGGCCCCTCGACGCGTTCCGTAATCAGAGGTGCAGATGACCGCAGACACACCGCTCGACCGAATCGACGACGACGACTACCCCGCGTACACCATGGGGCGGGCAGCGGAGATGCTCGGCACCACGCCGGCCTTCCTGCGGGCGCTCGGTGAAGCCCGGCTGATCACGCCCCTGCGCTCCG
Organism: Streptomyces sp. WG5; assembly: GCF_049974565.1. Lineage (NCBI taxonomy): Bacteria > Bacillati > Actinomycetota > Actinomycetes > Kitasatosporales > Streptomycetaceae > Streptomyces > Streptomyces sp. WG5. The sequence goes on from NZ_JBNGGC010000011.1 coordinate 231,244, forward strand.
AGGGCGGCCACCGCCGCTACTCCCGCTATCAGCTGCGTATCGCCGCCCGGGCCCGCGAGATGGTCGACCAGGGCACCTCCATCGAGGCCGCGTGCCGCATCATCATCCTGGAGGACCAGCTCGAAGAGGCCAAGCGCATCAACGACGAACTGCGACGCGGTGGCGTCGGGTCCAGTCACCAGGCGGGCGCCTGACGCGTACGCGGACGGCAGTCCGGCGAGACGGGTGCCGGCGGCGGCCGCGGACCGGGGCGGTCCCGGGGGATCCCCCTGGGGGAGCGCCGCCCGGACGGGCGGGCGCATAGAATCCGGTCTCATGCCGAAGCCTGACGAGCTGATCGTTGACATTGTCGCCCTTGTGGAGTCCGGGCAGAGCAGTCAGATGTCCCTGACCGTGGTCACCGGTGGTGCTGTCATCACCGGTCGCCTGGCTCCCGAAGCCGTGTGGAGGCAGCGGGTGGCGGAGGTGCTGACGGACTCCGCCAGCCTGGGCGAGTTCGCCGCTGTCTTCGACACCTCCGTGAAGAGGGCCGGACCACCCACACATCTGCACTTCCACGTCGCCCGGATCCTGCAGGGCACGGTGGGGATCCCGGAGACGGGCGGGATGTACCGCGTCGCGATCGAGGACGTCAGCGCCTGGACCGTGGGTGACTTCAGCTACTCCGACCACTGACCGGCCGCTGTCCGGCGCGCGCGAAGGGGGCCGGGGCCCGACGGCGGTGACGCGGCTCAGCGGGAGAGCGCGAGGACGCCCAGGGCGTTGCCGTGTTCGTCGACCACGGGCAGCGCCCCGAGCCGGCGGTGCCGCATCGCGTGCTCGGCCTCGGCCAGAGTGGTCAGCGGCGAGGCGGAGGGCCCGCAGCCGTCGGTGACGTCGCGCAGACGGACCCGGTCCGTGTATCCGGCGCCGTCCCGCACAGCGGCGAGCCGGGCCCGGGTGACCAGGCCGGAGTACCGGCCGTCCTCGTCGCAGACGACGAGGTGACCCGTGCGGGCGGCGGCCATGACGGACAGCGCCACCTCGACGGTCATGTCGTCCCAGACCTGGGGCCCGGCGGCGTCCATGGCATCGGCAACCGTCCTGTGCGCGGGGTGGGTGCTCGCTGAGCGGGGATGCGTCTGGACCAGCGTCAAGAGGTGCCTCCTGCGGAGATGGGTGAGCTTCCTGATCAGGGCGGTTACCGGTTTCCGGGTGCCGTTCCTCCTGGTGGCGCCGCCGTCGTCGTTCGAGGTGCGGGCGAAACGGCCGTGCACCGAATATTCCTCGATACGGCACGGATCAAGGAATTCCGCGGCAGGGGCAGCACGGGGAACGAGAGCCGGGAATTGCGGGAAACAGGCCGAACGGAATGCGAAGCGACCGCGCGCTGTGGTGCAGGCCGAGAGGGAATGCATCGGCGCAGAATGCCCGGACGGGAATCCGCTCCTAGTCCCCGAGGATTCCCCCAGTCCTGAGGTTTCCCCATTCACCCATTCACCGATTCACCGATTCCCCGGTTCCTGGATTCCCTGATTCCCCGCAGTCGTCCCGCGGGTGCGAACACCGCGGGAAACCGGATGCAGCTGGGGCCCGCACCCCGAAGGATGCGGGCCCCAGCTGCGAAGTGCGCGTCAGGCGTCAGGCGAGGACGATGTTCTCGGCCGTCGGACCCTTCTGGCCCTGCGCGATGTCGAAGCTCACCTTCTGACCCTCGAGCAGCTCACGGAAGCCCTGGGCGGCGATGTTCGAGTAGTGGGCGAACACGTCGGCGCCGCCACCGTCCTGCTCGATGAAGCCGAATCCCTTTTCAGCGTTGAACCACTTCACGGTGCCAGTAGCCATGTCTTGTCTCCTTCGGGGCAGTGATCGGCATCCGCACTGCACGGACGCCGCGTCGCCGCGATGATCACCCCGCACGGAAAGACCGGCGCCAAAAGCACTTCCCGTGACACGGAGGCCGTCTGGGAAGAACATGGAATGTGGGAACCACAACTGCAACTTGTATCGACAGTAGCACGTCATGGCCGCCTGTGTGCGGTGACTAATTCCGCTCTGTTCAGGGCTGTAAGGAAACTGTCCGCACGTTCCGCCAAACTCTCCCCTCACGGGTACAGATATGATGCCGTCCAGACCCTGCTGGTCCGAAAATCCCCGTGCTTGCCCGTGCTTGCCCGTGCTCGCCCGTGCGCGGAATACGCACTGCCCCTTTCCAGCGGTGTGCCCCGCTCCGCGTTGCCACCCACGACACCGGACGAAGAGCCGACCGGCGCGGCCGACCGGCGCGGCCGACCGGATCGGGCACAGGATGTCGGGCCGGGGGAAGGGCCTCCTTCCTAGCGTGGTGAGCACGAAGAGGAAGGAGACCGGGAGTGCTGGAGCGTCTCAACCAGACCCTGGAGTACATCGAGCACCGTCTCGACCAGCAGGTCGACGTGACCGAGGCGGCACGCATCGCGGCCACCTCGGAATACCACCTGCGTCGGATGTTCTCCGCGCTCGCGGGCATGCCGCTGTCGGAGTACGTACGGCGTCGCCGGCTCACCGTCGCGGGTGCCGAGGTGCTCTCGGGGCGGCGGTCCCTGCTGGAGATCGCGGTGCGCTACGGATACGGCTCGGGCGAGGCGTTCGCCCGGGCGTTCCGTGCCATGCACGGTATCGGTCCGGGCGAGGCCCGGCGCACCGGCGCCGCGCTCGTCTCCCAACCCCGGTTGGCCTTCCGCCTCACCGTCGAAGGGAACAGCAGCATGCGCTACCGCGTAGTGGACAGGCCGGACTTCAACGTCGTCGGCCTCAAGGCCCGGGTGCCACTGGTGCACACGGGACCGAACCGGGCGATCGTCGACTTCGTCCGCGGGATCAGCCCGCAGACGCTGGAAGACCTGGAGGAACTCTCGGACCAGGAGCCGCAGGGCATCGTCGCGGCCTGCGACGGCCTCGACCCGAGCCGAGCCGAAGGCACCGAACTCGACTACTACCACGGGGTGATCACGTCAGCGGCCGCCCCGGAGGGCACCACGGCGCTGACCGTCCCGGCCGGCACCTGGGCGGTCTTCACCACCTCCGGGCCGGCGCCGCAGGCCATCCAGGAGCTGTGGCGGGACGTGTTCACCCAGTGGTTCCCGTCCAACCCGTACCGCAGCCGCCCCGGCCCCGAGATCCTGCGCACCCGCCTGTCCCCGGACGGCGCCGGAGCCGATGCCGAGCTGTGGCTCCCGGTGGAGCGGGACCAGAGCTGACCACGGCGTCGACCCCGTCGGCGTGAGTCCGTGCGTGACCGAGCGCTCCGGACGGCCGGAGAAGGCCGCCCGGAGTACTCGGCGGGGGCCGGGCCCGGGGGGGGGCCCCCCCCGCCCGCCCCCCCCCCCCCCCGGCGCCACGTTTCTGCTGAGGCGTCGTGCCTCAGGCCTCCTCGTGGGACGCCACGGCGCGACGCGCGTCCGCGTCCAGGACACCCCAGCTGATCAGCTGCTCGGTGAGGACCGAGGGGGACTGGTCGTAGATGACGGCGAGCGTGCGCAGGTCGTCCTGGCGGATCGAGAGCACCTTGCCGTTGTAGTCACCGCGCTGCGACTGGATCGTGGCCGCGTAACGCTGCAGCGGGCCCGCCTTCTCGGCCGGCACCGTGGCCAGCTGCTCCAGGTCCAGGACCAGCTTCGGCGGCGGCTCGGCGGCACCGCCCGGGGTGGTGCCCGGCAGCAGCTCCTGCACGGGAACGCCGTAGAAATCCGCCAGCTCGGCGAGGCGCTGCACGGTCACGGCACGGTCGCCGCGCTCGTACGAACCGACCACGACGGCCTTCCAGCGGCCCTGGGACTTCTCCTCGACACCGTGGAGGGAAAGGCCCTGCTGGGTGCGGATGGCCCGGAGCTTGGCCCCGAGCTGTTTGGCGTATTCGCTGGACATATGGCTCCCCGGACAAGGTGTCGACGCGGCCTGCTGTGTTGCGTGCCGCGCGGCTGGTAACTCACTGTGAGGTTACGCAGCGTTACTCTCCTGCGTCAAGCCGAATGGTCCGCACCGGCTCTTCCGTGGTATCCGCCCTCCGTTACTCCGAGCGGGTGACGCGGACGCGGCACAAGGGTGACGGGGGAGTGTTCGGGGTGCCGTCGGAGGTGCTCTTGTGAGCCTGATACCGTAGGTGGCGCATATTCGACGTCCTTTAACGTCCGTCCCGTGAGGCGGAGAAGGAGGTCCGTTTTCTATGGACAAGCGGCAGAAGCATCAGCAGGACGTGCGGCAGAACGCACGAGAGACCACCCCGCGGGACGCGCAGTCCGAAGCGCGGCCCGTTCTCGAAGGGCCCGACATCGCACGGGTCCTGACCCGTATCGCCCACGAGATCGTCGAACGCGCCAAGGGTGCCGACGACGTGGTGCTCCTCGGCATTCCCACCAGGGGTGTCTTCCTCGCCCGGCGGCTCGCCGAAAAGCTCGAGCAGATCACCGAGCGCACGATGCCGGTCGGCTCGCTCGACATCACCATGTACCGCGACGACCTGCGCATGCACCCGCCGCGTGCGCTGGCCCGCACCGAGATCCCCGGTGACGGCATCGACGGCCGGCTGGTCGTCCTGGTCGACGACGTGCTCTTCTCCGGCCGCACCATCCGGGCCGCGCTCGACGCGCTGAACGACATCGGCCGCCCGCGCGCGGTGCAGCTCGCGGTCCTCGTCGACCGCGGTCACCGCGAACTGCCCATCCGCGCCGACTACGTCGGCAAGAACCTCCCCACGTCGCTGCGGGAGACGGTCAAGGTCCAGCTCGCCGAGGAGGACGGTCGCGACACCGTGCTGCTCGGCGCGAAGCCGGCCGCCCCGGGCGCCCACCACTAGCACCTCGCGAACGCGTACAGCCGTGCCGTACGCCCGCCCGGTGTGCCCACGCGCGCGCCCGGCCGCCCGAATTATCCCGTTCTTCCGCATGAATCGCCTTACGGAGCCTGACAGATGCAGCGTCATCTCATCTCGGCCGCCGACCTCACCCGCGACGACGCCGTCCTGATCCTCGACACCGCCGAGGAGATGGCCCGGGTCGCCGACCGGCCGATCAAGAAACTGCCCACCCTGCGCGGCCGTACCGTCGTCAACCTCTTCTTCGAGGACTCGACGAGGACCCGGATCTCCTTCGAGGCCGCCGAGAAGCGTCTGTCCGCGGACGTCATCAACTTCACCGCCAAGGGTTCGAGCGTCTCCAAGGGCGAGTCCCTGAAGGACACCGCCCAGACCCTGGAGGCCATGGGCGTCGACGCGGTCGTCATCCGGCACGGCGCCTCCGGCGCGCCGTACCGCCTGGCCACCTCCGGCTGGATCGACGCCCACGTCATCAACGCCGGCGACGGCACCCACCAGCACCCCACCCAGGCCCTGCTGGACGCCTTCACCATGCGCCGCCGTCTGGTCGGCCGCGACACCGGCCTCGGCAGGGATCTCGGCGGCCGGCGCATCACGCTCGTCGGTGACATCCTGCACAGCCGGGTCGCCCGCTCCAACGTCGACCTGCTGCACACCCTCGGCGCCGAGGTCACCCTCGTGGCGCCGCCCACCCTGCTGCCGGTCGGTGTCGAGACCTGGCCCTGCGATGTCTCCTACGACCTCGACTCGACGCTGACCAAGTCCGACGCGGTGATGCTGCTGCGCGTGCAGCGCGAGCGCATGAACGCCGCTTTCTTCCCGACCGAGCGCGAGTACTCCCGACGCTACGGCCTCGACGGCGACCGCATGGCCAAGATGCCCGACCACGCCGTCGTGATGCACCCCGGCCCGATGGTCCGCGGCATGGAGATCACCGCGGAGGTCGCCGACTCCGACCGCTGCACCGCCGTCGAGCAGGTCACCAACGGCGTCTCCATCCGCATGGCCGTCCTGTACCTGCTGCTCGGCGGCAACGAACCCGCCGCGACCCACGCCCGCACCCCCGAGGAGAAGTAAGACAGATGAGCAAGACCCTGATCCGCGGTGCGAAGGTGCTCGGCGGCGAGCCGCAGGACGTGCTGATCGACGGCACGACGATCGCTCAGGTCGGCACCGGCCTGTCCGCCGAGGGCGCCGAGGTGGTCGAGGCAGCCGGCAAGGTGCTGCTGCCCGGCCTGGTCGACCTCCACACCCACCTGCGCGAGCCCGGCCGCGAGGACTCCGAGACCGTGCTGACCGGCACCCGCGCGGCGGCGAGCGGCGGCTACACGAACGTCTTCGCCATGGCCAACACGTTCCCGGTCGCCGACACCGCCGGCGTCGTCGAGCAGGTCTGGCGGCTCGGCCAGGAGTCCGGCTACTGCGACGTGCAGCCCATCGGCGCCGTCACCGTCGGCCTGGAGGGCGCCAAGCTCGCCGAGCTGGGCGCCATGCACGAGTCCGCAGCCGGCGTCACCGTCTTCTCCGACGACGGCAAGTGCGTCCACGACGCCGTGATCATGCGCCGCGCCCTGGAGTACGTGAAGGCCTTCGGCGGCGTCGTCGCCCAGCACGCCCAGGAGCCCCGGCTCACCGAGGGCGCCCAGATGAACGAGGGCGTCGTCTCCGCCGAGCTGGGCCTCGGCGGCTGGCCCGCCGTCGCCGAGGAGTCGGTCATCGCCCGGGACGTGCTGCTCGCCGAGCACGTCGGCTCCCGCGTCCACATCTGCCACCTGTCGACCGCGGGCAGCGTCGAGATCGTCCGCTGGGCCAAGTCCCGTGGCATCGACGTCACCGCCGAGGTCACCCCGCACCACCTGCTCCTCACCGACGAGCTGGTCCGGTCGTACAACCCGGTCTACAAGGTCAACCCGCCGCTGCGCACCGAGCGCGACGTGATGGCCCTGCGCGAGGCGCTCGCCGACGGCACGATCGACATCGTCGCCACCGACCACGCCCCGCACCCGCACGAGGACAAGGACTGCGAGTGGGCCGCCGCCGCCATGGGCATGGTGGGCCTGGAGACCGCGCTGTCGGTGGTCCAGGAGACCATGGTGGACACGGGCCTGCTGGACTGGGCCGGCGTCGCCGACCGGATGTCCGTCAAGCCCGCGCAGATCGGACAGGCCACCGGCCACGGCCGCCCCGTCTCGGCTGGTGAGCCCGCCAACCTCACCCTCGTCGACACGGAATACCGTGGTCAGGTGGACCCCGCGGGCTTCGCCTCGCGCAGCCGCAACACCCCCTACGAGGGGCGTGAGCTGCCGGGCCGTGTGACGCACACGTGGCTGCGGGGCAAGGCCACGCTCGTCGACGGGAAGCTCACGTGACATCTGTAGCACCGGTAATCCTGCTGGCCGCCGAGAAGGAATCGGCGGAAGTGACCGACTGGGCCGCCCGCATCGGCTGGGTCGTCGGCCTCGGCCTGTTCGTCGCGCTCGTCTACTGGCTGATGCGCGAGGGCTGGAAGTGGCGCAGCACCCTCCAGGGCGACCTGCCCGAGCTGCCCACCGCGCCGGAACAGCCGGGCCCGGCCAGACTGACGATGAGCGGCCGCTACCACGGCTCCACCAGCGCCGGGCAGTGGCTGGACCGCATCGTGGCGCACGGTCTGGGCACCCGCAGCCGGGTCGGGCTGACCCTGACGGACGCGGGACTGGACGTCGTACGCCCCGGCGCGAACGACTTCTTCGTCCCCGTCACCGCGCTGCGCGAGGCCCGGCTCGACAAGGGCATCGCCGGCAAGGTGCTCACCGAGGGCGGCCTCCTGGTCGTCACCTGGGAGCACGGCGGCAAGCTGATCGACTCCGGCTTCCGCTCCGACCACGCGGCCGAGCACAACGAGTGGGTCGAAACACTGAACGACATGATCAAGAAGACGGAAACGGAAGGCGCACGATGACGACCTCCACCCGGGGAGCTGTGAAAACTCCCGCCGTACTCGTCCTGGAGGACGGCCGGATCTTCCGCGGCCGTGCCTACGGGGCCGTGGGGGCCACGTTCGGCGAAGCCGTGTTCTCCACCGGCATGACCGGCTACCAGGAGACCCTCACCGACCCGTCGTACCACCGCCAGGTGGTCGTGATGACCGCCCCGCACGTGGGCAACACCGGCGTCAACGACGAGGACATGGAGTCCAAGAAGATCTGGGTCTCCGGCTACGTCGTCCGCGACCCCGCACGCGTGCCCTCCAACTGGCGCTCCCGCCGCACGCTGGATGACGAACTGGCCGCCCAGGGCGTGGTCGGCATCTCCGGCATCGACACCCGCGCCCTCACCCGCCACCTGCGCGAGCGCGGCGCCATGCGCGTCGGCATCTTCAGCGGCGACACCATCCAGGACGACGCCGCGCTGCTGGCCCGCGTCCAGGAAGCCCCCGAGATGACCGGCGCCGACCTCTCCGCCGAGGTCGCCACCAAGGAGGCGTACGTCGTTCCGGCGATCGGTGAGAGGAAGTTCACCGTCGCCGCGGTCGATCTGGGTATCAAGGGCATGACGCCGCACCGGATGGCGGAGCGCGGTATCGAGGTGCACGTGCTGCCGGCGACGGCGACCGTGGAGGATGTGTACGCGGTCGAGCCGGACGGTGTGTTCTTCTCCAACGGCCCGGGCGACCCGGCCACCGCGGACCACCCGGTTTCCGTGATGCGGGGCGTTCTGGAGCGCGGTACCCCGTTGTTCGGGATCTGCTTCGGGAACCAGATCCTGGGCCGTGCGCTGGGCTTCGGGACCTTCAAGCTGAAGTACGGGCACCGGGGTATCAACCAGCCGGTGCAGGACCGTACGACCGGCAAGGTGGAGGTCACCGCGCACAATCACGGGTTCGCGGT